>JAUZEY010000563.1 GCA_030838785.1 Actinomycetota bacterium
CGGGTTCATGAGCTTCATGACCTCGACGATGCCGAGCGTGTCGTCGGCGCCGACCCGGTCGCCGGGCTGGACGAACGGAGGCGCACCCGGCTTGGGGGCGACGAAGAACGTGCCCAGCGTCGGGGACCGCACGGCCACCACACCGTCGGGCGGCTCCTCCCCTGTCGCCGGTGCCGGCGGCGGCGGGATTGCGGCGGGGGCCGCAGCCCCGGCGGCGTGAGTCGAGCGCGCCGCCGGGGTCGGGGCCGGCGCGGTGGCCCGACCGGAGACGACGGCGCCGTCCCGCTTGGACAGGACCAGCCTGATCTCACCACTGGTGAGCTCGAGGTCGTCCCAGTCGGAGTCGGCGAAGAGGTCGACGATGACGGGGATGTCGTCGGCGTCGATGGTCATGGCAATCGCCGCTTCACTCGTCGCGCTCGGTGTCGAGGATGCGGAGCAGGTCTTCGTGGAGCTCGAACCACACCGTGTGGTACGAGTCGAGCCGGACCCCGCTCACGTAGTCCTTCTCGCCGGCGAAGACCCGGTCGACGGCGGCGTTCAACCGGTCCTTGTGCCGGCCGAGGCGGGGGACCTCGGCGGCGAAGGCGTCGACGATCGGCTCCGCCCGTTCGTGCAGGGCGCCCAGCCGGTCGATGATCTTGTGGTCGTAATCCGGGTCGCTGTGGTCGTTCGGCGTCTGCTGGCCGGCCACCGTGATCGTCTGCCAGTCGGTGATCAGCCGCTTCAGGTCGTTGTTCACCCGCTCGAAGCGCCCGTAGGCGGCGGCGAACTCGTCCGACTGCCGGACGGACTTGTAGATGTCGCCGTACCGGGCGGCGAGGCGCTCCCGGCCCGCCGGCATGAGCACGAAATTGCCGCGGGCCTCCTTCACGTCGCCGCTCTCGACGAGGCGACCCAGCGCCGCCTTGGCCTCGGCGGCGGGGACACCCACGATCGCCTCGACATTGGCCGGCCCGGCCAGCTGCTTCATCGTGAGGCAATGAAGGGTGAGGAACTCGAAGTCTTCATCCATGGTATTCAGGCCTTTCCGAGCATGCGGTCACGGGCGGCCCGGCGCAGCACCTTGCCTACCGGGCTCAGGGGGATGTCGTCCCACACCTCGAGGCGGCGGGGGCGCTTGTAGCCCGCCATCCGCTCGGCGCAGAACGCCTCGAGCTCGACTGGCTCGACGGGGTGGCGGGTCATGACGGCGGCCGCCACCCGTTCGCCCCACTTCTCGTCGGGGAGGCCGACGGCGACGGCCTCGATGACCGCCGGGTGCGACTTGAGCGTGTCCTCCACCTCGCGGGGATAGACGTTGAAGCCGCCGCTGATGATCATGTCGTTGCGCCGGTCGACGAGGTAGAGGAAGCCGTCGTCGTCGAGGCGGCCCATGTCGCCGGTGCGGAGCCAACCGTCGGGCCGGATCGCCGCCGCGGTGGCCTCGGGGTTGCGCCAGTAGCCGGCCATCACGTGCTGGCCCCGGGTGACGACCTCCCCGGTCTCCCCCGCCGGCACCGGCTCGCCGTCGTCGCCTACGACGTCCATCTCCACCAGCGTGTAGGGCCGGCCGGCCGAGCCGGGGCGGTCGTGCTCGTCGGGCCGCAGCAGTGTGATGCACAGCGGCGCCTCGGCTTGGCCGTAGGTCTGGACCAGCACCGGCCCGAAGGCGTCGAGGGCCCGGCCGAGGACGGTGGGGGCGATCGGCGCCCCGCCGTAGCACAGCCGACGCATCGCCAGCCCGGCCGAGGCGACGTTGGGCTCCTCGAGCAGCATGGCGATCATCGTCGGCACCAGGAACGTGGCCGTGGCCTTCCACCGCTGCGCCGTCTCCAGGAACGAGGCGGCGTCGAACTTGGGCATGATCACGTTGGTGGCGCCCCGCACGAGGTGAGGCAGCAGGAAGGCGCCGCTGCCGTGGGTGACAGGGGCGGCGTGGAGCATCACGTCGCCCGGGCCGATATCGGGGAGCAGGTCGAGCAGAAAGTTCGTCACCTCGGCCAGTTCGGTGCGGGTGGTGAGCACCACCCCCTTGGGCTTGCCGGTGGTGCCGCCGCTGTAGGCCAGCCGGTAGGGGTCGTCGAGCGGGAGCCCGACGCGGCACGGTGCCGGGGAACCCTTGCGCAGCAACGCCCCCAGCTCGTCGGGGCCGATCAGACGCTCCACCTTGCTCGCCGGGGGGCCCGGGGGGCCGCCCCCCGATCGGGCAGTCTCGCCGCCGTGGATCAGGCCCCGGGCCTGCGAGTCACCCAGCTTGTGGGCGTGCTCCGTGGGCGTCTCCCGGGCGTTGAGCGGCACCCGCACCAGGCCGGCCTTCACCAATCCGTAGTAGGCGACGACGCTGTCCACGCTGTTGGGGAGCAGCACCGCCACCCGGTCGCCGGGATCGAAACCCGAGGCCAGGAGAGCGTTGCCCAACCGGTCGGTGGCCTCGTCGAACGCGGCGAAGCTCATCGTCTGCCGGTCGTCGACGAGAGCCGGCGCGGCGCCGAAGGTGGCGCCGGCCCGTCGGATCAGCTCCCCGATCCGCACCGGCCCCTACTTCTGCCGTAGAGCGGCGATGTCCGCTCGCCGCAGCCCGGCGCCCCGGCCGGCCAGGTTCCGGGACCCGGCCTGGGTGCGGCGGTACAGCTCGTCGGCCCGGCTCTCCTGCCAGTGGTACTTGACCCACTCGTCGTCGAGGAAGCGGTAGGGCTGCTCCACGGCGGACGGGCGGAAGTCGGCGGCCAGCTTGTTGTACTCGTCGAGCGTCAACCGGCCCTGGGATGTGGTGTAGCGGCCCGACTTGGCCGGCAGCGACGACGAGCCCGGCCCCATGCCCCCGACCGTGGGAGCGGCGCTGTCGTCGAGCAGGATCGAGTACGGCAGGCCGCTGATCATGTGCTTGGCGTCGTTGGAGGTGCGGGCCATGACGTACTCGTTGGCCCGCTGGCTCGGGTAGCTGAGCAGCCCGACCATCTCGCCCAGGGCCATGTTCCCGTACTCGTCGTTGAGGAGAGGGATGAACCGGCGGGCCCGGTCGTCGATGGTGAACCAGTCGTCGGGGTCGTAGATGCCGGCCAGGTGGGCGAAGTCCTTCGGCACCGAGGCGTAGACGAGGGCACCGGCCTCGATCATCTGGAGCCGGGACCAGTCGGCGATGCGCTTCCACAGGTCGACGGTGGCCTCGGAGAGGATCTCCCGGATCTGCTCCATCGTCCCGGCCAGTTGCTCGGGGGAGCCCATGCCGACCGGCTGATAGCCGTCGGTCAGGGCGTCGGACGTGTAGAGCCCCACGGCGGCCACGTTCTCGGCCGAGTAGGACGGCTCCGACTCGAACGACGCCCAGTCGTCCATGAGCGTGAAGTTCGTGTCCTTGAGCACCACCGGGATGGTGAGGTTGTTGTGCTCCAGGGCGGTGGCGATGCCGTCCAGCCAGGGGTAGTCGCCCTCGGTGAGGTCGAACCAGTCCCGGACGATCATCTGCTTGCCGTCCCCGAAGTTGTACGGGCCGCTGTTGTGGATCCCGATACGGCATTCGCAGTGGGCCAGGAAGGCGTACTGCGACAGCTGGGCCATGAGCTGGGTCGACGCCGTGTGGAGGCGATCGCCCGGCATGACGTCGTAAAGGTCGGCCTCGAACACCTGGAGGGTCCGCTCGGGGAGCAGCTGGCCCCGGTCACCGGAGTCCTTGTTGGTCAGGTGCCCGTTGTTGCGCTGGAAGGCGAGGTTGAAGCGGCGGGCGAAGTCGGTGACGTAGACGACGTCCTCCCAGGCGTCCTCGGGGCGGAGGACGCCCATGGCCAGCAGCAGCTCCCGGCCGAGGAGGTAGAAGTTCGACAGCGCCCAGCCGGAGTTCACCGTGTCGAGCTTGAGGCTCATCTCCCGGGCCCGGTCGCCGCACTCCTCGGCGCTGATCCGCTCCTCGACGCGGCGCAGGAGGGTCGGCCACCGATAGAACGCGTTCAGGTACGACAGGAGGATGTAGGGATTGACGGGGAACAGCTTCGATTCCTGCACCGTGCGGGTGATGCAGAGCCAGTAGGTGATGTCGCTCTGCTTGCGGATGAACTCGTTGGTCTCCAGCAGCTGCCGGTACCTCTGGTCGCGCATCGTCGGC
The DNA here is from genome assembly GCA_030838785.1 of Actinomycetota bacterium. Lineage (GTDB taxonomy): Bacteria > Actinomycetota > Acidimicrobiia > IMCC26256 > BP-133 > BP-133. The sequence continues at coordinate 4,082 of JAUZEY010000563.1, forward strand.
TCTCCCCTCATGCCTTCTTCCACACCCGGGCTCGTACGGCCGAACCCGCCGAGTACTCGTCCGCCGTCGGCACCGCCGCCGTGGCCTCGATCTCCACCTCGTCGCCGTCGTGGAGGCCGGCGATGGCGGCGTTCATCAGGCAGGGGATGCCGTACTCCCGGGTGAGGATCCCGAGGTGGGAACGGACGGTCCCGCCGAGGCAGATGACCGCCCGGAACCCGTCGAGGATCGGCGCCGTGAGCGTGCCGCCCGAGTCGTCGATGACCGCCACCGTCCCTTCGGGAACGCCCTCGGTCAGGAAGTCGATGACCTGCTCGGGGGACGAGACGAAGGCGATGGTCCCGGAGACGTTGGCCTGATGGCGGGCGACGTTGTCGCCGAGGGCGACCACCACCCGTCCGTCGGCGACCTCGCCGAGGCCTTCCTGCTCGGTCACGGCGGCCTCGGCCCGCACGTACTTGTCGGGCTCCTCCCGGATCGAGATTTCGGCCGAGAACTGGAACTTCCGGCCGGTGGCGAGGAACTCCCGCTCGATGGCGAGGACGTCGTCGGCCGACAGGAGGTCGAACTGGCGGTCGAAGACGAGCGACTTCCAATCGCCGCCGAGCTCGGCGGCGCGGCGGGCGACGTGCTCGCGGACAGCGGTGTGGAAGGCCCGGGGCACTTCGGTGAGCTCCTCCGTCCCCCACTTCACGCCGAGCGGCGCGGATGTCTCAGGCATGATGTTCGTGTCCTCCGTAGTCCGTCAGCGGATCGGGGAGAAGGCGCTGGGCCGGTCGTGCATGATCAGCGCGCCGGCGAAGATCCCGCCGGTGGCGGCGTCGTCGTCGAACGGGTCGGGGTAGTACTGCAGCGTCTCCTTGGAGATCTCCCAGTCGATCCGGTCGAACACGCCGGCATCGCGGGCGAAGGGGATGAGCCCCCAGCAGTACATCTCCGCCGCCGACATGATCTTGTCCCGGCGGGCCATCTTGGCGAAGTGCTGGTACAGCTTGAGGTGCGTCTTGCTGTAGGCCTTGGTCAGGTCTCCCCACTCCGTGTCGGGGATCGGGGCCAGGTCGTCGCCCTGGCGGGCGTAGACGGCGACGTCGGTGACGACCTCGAGCAGCTCCTCCGGTTCGGTGAAGCTGGTGCCCCAGTCGTTGATCTCGATCTTCAGCCGGTCGGCGGGCACCACGAGGCCGATCGACAGGTTGTCGTAGGGGACCTCGCAGTGCTCGCTCCAGGGGAAGGCGCTGCGGCCGAGCTGGAGGTAGTCCCGGATGATGAGCAGCCGCCCGTCGCCGAGGTCGTAGGGCCCGGAGTCGTAGATCCCGACCCGGGAATCGGTGTAGTAGAGGAAGGCGTACCCGGCCAGCGTGGCGTTGAGCCGGCGGAACGTCGAACGGGCGTCGTCATCAAACGGGCGGCTCTCGGCGGTGTACTTCCGGACCAGCGCCTCGGGCAGATAAGGGTTGGCGTCGTTGGCGTCCTTGTTGTTGAGGGCGCCGTCGTTGCGCTGGGCCAGCGTCATCCGGCGCCAGAAGTCGACCACCGGGCGGATGCCGTCGACGTTCTCGTCCGGCTTCAGCTCGCCCATGTGGATGAGGCACTCTCGGCCGCACAGGTAGTGGAAGCCGGCCATCCACGTCCACAGCGGGCTGAGCTTGGCCGGGACGGCCCGGTTGTCCCGGGCGATCTGCTCGGCCGGCTTGGCCGCCTCGATGACCCGGACGCGGTCGGTGTAGGTGTGGTAGTCCTCCACCAGCGAGACGCAGATGTAGGGCGTCATCGGGAACAGCTCCGACGTGAACGACGACCGCCGGGTCAGCTCGGGCTTGAACCCGACGCCCATATGGAGGATGAGGTCGTTCAGCCGCTGGTCGTCGAGCTCCTCGCTGACCAGCTCCTGCACCTGGTCGTCGGTGAGCCGGCCCAGCGTCCACTTCTTGTAGCCGAGCTCGTCGCCCTCGCTGCGGATGTAGTCCCACCACTGGTCACGGATCGCAGACATGCGCTTTCCCCCCTAGTCGAGCTGGACCGTTCCCTGGCTTCCGCCGTCCATGACGAGCGTCACCTTCGCTCCGGTGTCGAGCTCCTCTTTCAGGTCCACGGCCATCAGGCAGGGCAGCTGGAATTCGCGGGAGACGATGGCCAGATGGGACCGCAGCGTTCCGCTGGTGCAGAGGAGACCGCCCAGGCGACCGAGGATCGGGGACAGGAATGTGGTGCCGCCCGACTCCACCAGGGCGATGGTGTCGTCGAGGTCGGCGTCGATGACGTCGAGGACGTCGTCGGGAGTGGTGAACCGGCGGATGACGCCATTCACCGTCCCCTTGCCGTAGGCGATGTCTCCCTTGCCGATGACGCCGCTCATTCGATGGGTCCCCACACGCTGTCCCGGGACTGGGGCACGAACACGCCGCCGAGGAGCTGCAGGGCGTAGTCGTCGTCGGACAGGCGCTCGTACATCGAGGTGACCCGCGACGACAGCCCCCAGTCGATGTCGTCGAAGGCGCCGGCGGCGTGGGCCCAGCTCTTGAGCTTCCAGGCGTACATCTGCGTGGCGCAGATCGTCCGCTCCCTGACCGACATCTGCGAGAACCGGAGGTAGAGCTGCTTGTGGGCCTTGCGGTGGGCGGCGGTGACATCGGCCAGCTCGGCCATCGGCAGGGCTTGCAGCGTTCCGTTGTCGGTCACGTAGACGCGGGCGTGGGTGAGCTGCTTCAGGTACTCCGTGGGGCTGAACCAGGCCGTCCCCCAGATGTTGTTCTCCATCTGCACCTCGCCGGGGAGCCCGTAGGCGATGACGAAGTTGTGGTACGGCAACAGGTCGCGGATCCCCTCCGTCCAGGGGAAGTCGCCCATGGCGTCCGTGGTGAGCTCCCGCAGCGCCAGGAATCCCCCCCTGTTCTTCTCGGAAGAAATGGGCCCGAGCGGGTAGGGGCCGGTGTCGCAGACGGCCATGCGGGAGTCGCAGTTCTCGAGGAAGCAGTACGACATCAGCTGGGCGCCGAACTTGCGGACGAGCGACCGCACCTCGTCGTCGGCGGGGACCAGGTCGTCGGTCAGCTGAGCCAGCGGCTCGCCGTCGAGGACGCGGGAGCTGTCCTTCGGGTCGGCGTCGATGTTGGCCAGCACGCCGTCGGTCCGCAGCGCAATGGTGGCCCGGCGCCAGAAGTTGAGGACCTCGAGGTGGTCGTCGAGGTCGCTGGAGCGGTCGACCTCACCGAGGTCGATGAACAGCTCCCGGCCGGCCAGGTAGTGCAGCGGCATGGCCACGAGGCAGATGAAGTTCTTCTTCGTCCCGATCGGGAGGCCGGCCCGGGCGATGTCCTCCGGGGCCATCTGGGCCGCGATGGACCGAATCCGCTGCGGCATCCGGAGGTAGTCCTCCAGGTGGGCCATGATGATGTAGGTGTTCATGCCGAACAGCTCGGACTCGAACACGGTGCGCCGTCCCAGCTCCGACTTGTAGGCGGCGCCGATCCGCTGGAAGAGCCAGTTCCACTCCTCGAGGGTCGGCGTGTAGTCGATGTCGAGGTACAGCTGCTTGAGGTCGGGCGTGTCGGTCATCATCAGGCGCCACCCCCCACCCGCCGGATGGTGCCGACGGCGTCGCCGGTCAGGTCGAGCACGATCTCCTCGCCGTCGACGACCTCGGAGTCGAGCTGCGTTCCCATCATGCAGGGGATCTCGAACTCCCGGGCCAGGATCGCCAGGTGGGACTCGAGGCTCCCGGAGGTGCAGACGACGGCCTTGACCTCGGCCAGGATCGGCGACAGGAACGTCATCCCACCCTTGCCGACGAAGGCGATCAGGTTGGGGAGATCGTCCTCGTCGGCCCCGACGACGTCGGCCGGGTTGTGGAACCAGCGGGCCGCGCCCTGAATCTGACCGGCCGGGAACAGGTTCGCGCCCGTCCCGACGGCCTGGGCCACGTCAGCCATCTCGCCTCCCTTGTCGCTCGGCGCGCCGCGCCGGCCTTGGTGGGTCATGGCCGGGGAGGCACTGCGGAGGCCGGGCTGCTCCCCCACGCGGGTCGCCCCGGTGCAATCCGGGGAACTTACTCTAGTAGTCGATCTTTGTCTACCAATTCTTTGCGTTCTCGACTACCGACAGAGCGATTTCTCAGTCATCCCATGGTGGACGACCGGTACCGCCCCATACCATGGGGCGGTGCGCCTCGATGACCAAGCGGACCCGCTGATGGCCGTCCACGACGAGTGGCGGCTCCGCTGGTCGGGAGCCGACGCC
>JAUZEY010000046.1 GCA_030838785.1 Actinomycetota bacterium
CCTTGGTGGCGCATCCAGATCGTCGGATGCCCAAGAAGCCGAGCATGAGCGTCGGCCCGTTTCTCCTCTTCGAGAGGTCTTCTTCCATGTTGCGTTCCCCCCGGCGGCACTCTGCCGTCCTCGTCTCAATCCTCGCCCTCGCCACCGCCGGACTGTTCCACCCCGGCACCGCCGGCGCAGCCGCCGCCGTCTCGTCCGTGACCGTGTCCGACCCGACCGGCGACACGGTCGTCAAGGGCAGCACGACGAAAGTCAAGGCCGACAAGGCCGACATCACGGCGGCCAGCGCCCGGTACCAGAACGACTTCGTCACCTTCACGATGAAGCTCGTCCAGGGTGACGGTCTCCTCGACGCCAACAGCCTCCTCTTCTGGGTCATCACGACCAACTCGCAGGGTTGCTGCGACAACTTCGTCTCGCTCCGGAAGGGAAGCAACGGCGTGGTCCGCGTCGTGATGGGCGACCCGAGCACCGCGCCGGCCGCCGGTGACACGTCGCGGGACTGTGTCGGGAGCGGTGTCAGCCTCGACATCGCCCTCGGGACCTACATCGCCACCGTCCCGACCTCGTGCATCGCCGCCCCTTCACTCGCCTCGTTCATGTGGAACGCCCACCGCGAGGTTCCGACCGGCAACGGCACCGAGGTCGCCTCCGACACCGCCCCGGACGGCACGGAAGCGGCCCCCTTCGCCGGAGCGGTGACCAACGCCAAGGTGACCGGCTACTGGGCCATCGGGTCCGACGGCAAGGTCTATCCGTTCGGTGATGCCATCAAGACCGGTGAGCCCACGTCGGCCGGCCTCTCCATCGTCGACATCGATGCCTCCCCTCACGGCACCGGCTACTGGGCCATCGACGACAAGGGCGTCGTGACGAACTTCGGCCCGGTCAACTACGGCAGCGTCACCGACCTCAAGGCCGGCGAGCGGGCCACCAGCATCTCCGGCACGCCCACCGGGGCCGGCTACTGGATCTTCACCAACAAGGGCCGGGCCATCGCCTTCGGCGACGCCAACAAGGACCTCGGCGACCTGTCGAGCCTCAAGCTCAACGGTGACATCCTCGACTCCACCCCGACCCCGACCGGCAAGGGCTACTACCTGGTCGGATCCGACGGCGGCGTGTTCGCCCTCGGGGACGCCCACTTCCAGGGTTCGATGGGCAGCACCAAGCTCAACAAGCCGGTGCAGTCGATCGTGGCCGACCCCGACGGCGAGGGCTACTGGCTGGTGGCCTCCGACGGCGGCGTGTTCGCCTTCAAGGCTCCGTTCCGGGGCTCGACCGGCAGCATGACGCTCAACAAGCCGATGACCGGGATGGTCTCCTTCGGCAACGGCTACCTGATGGTGGCCGAGGACGGCGGCGTGTTCAACTACAGCGACAAGGCCTTCTCGGGTTCGCTGGGCAGCAACCCGCCGGCCAACCCGATCGTGTCCATCAGCGCCCTCGTCTGACAGTCGCCAGCAGAGCAACGACGCAGAGCCCGGGCCTCGTGCCCGGGCTCTGCTTGCGTCAGGTCACAGGACGAACAGCATCTCCTGGTACGTCGGGAGCGGCCAGAGGTCGTCGGCGATCAGGCTCTCGAGTTCGTCGGCCGGGGCCCGGACGGCGGCCATGGCCGGGAGGAGCCCGGTGAGGGCGTGCTGCGCTTCCGCTTCGACCGTCGCCGCTCCGGCGTGGGCCAGCTCGGAGCGCAGCGTCGCGATGCCGGCCCGCAGCGCGGCGATCGAAAACGACACCTCATCGAGGGTGCTGGTGTCGAACTCGACCCCCGCGGTCTTGAGGCTGGTGACGTTCATCGCCATCTCGGTCTGGTAGCGCAAGGCCGCCGGCAGGATCTGCGTGTTGGCGATCTCGAGGGTCAACCGGGCCTCGACACCGACGCTCAGGGCGTACTGCTCCAGCGCGACGTCGTAGCGGCTGTGCATCTCCCGGGCGCTGAACACCCCGTAGCGGCTGAACAGCGCCATCGCCTCGTCGGTGATGAGTTGGGGCAGCGCGTCGAGGGTGGTGCGGAGGTTCGGCAGGCCGCGGGCGGCCGCCTCGATCTGCCAGTCCTCGGTGTAGCCGTCGCCGTTGAACACCACGCTGCCGTGGACGGTGATGATCTCCTCCAGCATCTTCTGCACCGCGACGTTGAACTCGGCTCCGCCGGCCACGAGGGCTTCGATCCCGGTGGCGATGTAGTCGAGGGCCTCGGCCAGGATGGTGTTGATCGTCACCATCGGGCCGGCGATCGTCTGCAGCGAGCCCGGCGCCCGGAACTCGAACCGGTTGCCGGTGAAGGCGAAGGGGCTCGTCCGGTTGCGGTCACCCGGATCGGTGGGGAGGACCGGGAGCGTGTCGGCCCCGATCATCAGCGTCCCCTTCTCCTTCGAGTTGGTGGCGCCGCCCTTGGCGATCTGGTCGAACACGTCCGTGAGCTGCTCGCCGAGGAAGATGGAGATGATGGCCGGCGGTGCCTCGTTGGCCCCCAGCCGGTGGTCGTTGGTCGACGACGCCACCGACGCCCGCAGGAGACCGCCGAACTTGTGGACGGCCCGGATCACCGCGGCGCAGAACACGAGGAACTGGGCGTTCTCGTGGGGCGTGTCACCCGGGAGCAGCAGGTTGCCCTCGGTGGCGTTGCCGAGCGAGAAGTTCACGTGCTTGCCCGAGCCGTTGATCCCGGCGAAGGGCTTCTCGTGGAACAGGCACTCCATGCCGTGCTTCTGGGCGACCTTCTTCAGCATCACCATCATGAGCTGCTGATGGTCGGTGGCGACGTTCGACCGCTCGAACATCGGGGCCAGCTCGAACTGCCCGGGTGCGACCTCGTTGTGCCGCGTCTTGGCCGGGATCCCGAGCTTGAACAGCTCCCGTTCGGAGTCGAGCATGAAGGCCAGCACCCGGTCGGGGATCGCCCCGAAGTAATGGTCGTCGAACTCCTGGCCCTTGGGCGGCTTGGCCCCGAACAGCGTCCGCCCGGAGTTGAGCAGGTCGGGCCGGGAGAGGAAGAAGCTCCGGTCGATCAGGAAGTACTCCTGCTCGGCGCCGGCGAACGACACCACGGCGTCGGGCTCCTCGTGGCCGAACAGCCGCAGGACCCGCTCGGCCTGGGCCGCCATCGCCTGCTGGG
>JAUZEY010000008.1 GCA_030838785.1 Actinomycetota bacterium
GTCTCGAGCCGGGTGAGGTTGGGGGTGTCCTTCCAGGGGTGGTCGAGCCGGAACTGGTGGGTGTCGCCGTGCACCAGCACCACCGGCCTCCCGAAGGCGGTGGCCCGCCGCCGGAGCCGGGCCACGAGGGCCGCCGAGCTGCCGTCGGTCGGGTCGTCCTGCCAGATGATCATGACCGCCGCCGCCTTCACCCTCGCCGCTTCGTCGAAGGTGCCGTCGAGCCAGGCGTGGTCGGCGCCGGTGGCCGGGCCGCCGCCGTCCGGGCCGGGTACGTCGAGCGTGGCGAAGACCACCCCGGCCCGTTCCCAACGGGCGTTCTCGGGGACCCCGGGCTGGCGGACCTGGGGGATCGGCCGGGTCCCGAGCGACATCCCGCTGGAGAAGAACACCCGGCGGATGGCCGGCAGCCGCCCGTCGGGGTTCGGGCAGTCCTGCCATTCGTTGTCGCCCGGCGTGTAGACGAGCGTGGTGAAGCCGTCGAGCACCGCCTTCACCCGGCGCAGGCGGTCGTCGCTGCACGGCGTCCCGCCCTTCCAGATGTCCCCATCGTGGACGACGAAGGCCAGCCCGGCGGCGTTGGCGCCGTCCCGCACCCGGAGGAGGTTGGCCTCGTCTCCCGGGCTGTAGCCGGTATCGCCGATGAGGCCGATCCGGAACGGGCCCGCTGCGGCCCGGACGGGCGCCGGCGCCGCCACCACCACGACCGCTGCCATCAGAGCCAACTTTGACCACAGGCGCACGGTAGGACGGTAACACCGCGCCCCGCCCGTCTCACGCCGCCCCTGGATTCGGGAAGGGCAAGATTGCTCAAGCTTCCCGAAGCGGACAGGAAGGGGCGAACCGGACATCGAAGACCCAAGGGTGAAAAAGACCCTGCGCGGTGCTCTCTCCTGGGTGGTGGCCCCGGCACTGGCCCTGGTCGCCGTCGCCGGCGCCGGGCTGGTCGCCGGGCACCTCCGACAGTCGCAGGACGTCACCTGGTGCGAGAAGGTCACCCCGACCGCCCTGACGGTCAAGGGTGTGAAGGAGCCGGTCGACCCGACCGTCCTGAAAGAAGCGCGGTCCGGCTGCGTCGCCCAGCGCCGGGCCCAGCGGGGGATCTTCGGGGCGGTGTGGCGGACGGGCGGCAAGGAGACAGCCGTCTGCGCCGTCGACTGGGGCCGGTACCAGCAGCTCTACGGCAGCGACCAGGCCGCGGCGACGGCGGTGACGAAACACTTCGGGATCACCGACTCCCTCGACGCCGGCAGCAAGAGCGACCAGCAGCGGTTCATCACCACCTGCCTCAAGGCCAAGCACATCACCTGATCGACTCGAGCCCGGTTCCGGGTAAACATGGAGCCGTGCTCGGTCTCCCCGACGGTATCCGCGTGGGCCTGTTCGACCTCGACGGCGTCCTGACGCGCACCGCCACCGTCCACGCCGCGGCCTGGAAGGAGATGTTCGACGACTTCCTGCGGAGCCGGGCGGAGGACACCGGCGAACCCTTCGTGCCTTTCGACACCCACGCCGACTACGACCGTTTCGTCGACGGCAGGAAACGGGCCGACGGCGTCCGCTCCTTCCTGGCCGCCCGGGGCATCGACCTGCCCGACGGGAGCCCCGACGACCCGCCGACGGCGGCCACCGTCCACGGCCTCGGCAACCGCAAGAACGAGCTCCTCCTGGCCAAGCTGGCCGACGGGGTCGAGGTGTACCCCGGCTCGAGGCGTTACGTCGAGGCCCTCCGCGATGCCGGGCTGCGGACGGCGGTGGTGTCGTCGAGCGCCAACACGAAAACCGTGCTCGACGCGACCGGATTGGCCAAACTGTTCGACGTGGTCGTCGACGGGGTCACCGCCGAGCAGGACGGGCTGGCCGGCAAGCCGGCCCCCGACACGTTCCTGGCCGCCGCCCGGGAACTCGGTGTCGCCCCCGCCGAGGCGGCGGTGTTCGAGGACGCCCTGGCCGGCGTGGAGGCCGGCCGGGCGGGCGGGTTCGGCTGGGTGGTCGGCGTCGACCGCACCGGACAGGCCGAGGAGCTCCGGCGCCACGGCGCCGACATCGTCGTCTCCGACCTCGACGACCTCGCAGCCATGACTCGGCCGACCCCGCCCCCGATGATCGACCCCGCATGATCGAGCCGGCGTGATCGGATCAGGCTTCAAAACAGAACCGTGGCTGGTCCGGGAGGCCACGCTCGACCTCAACCTCCTGGCCCAGAGCGAGTCGATCTTCGCCCTGGCCAACGGGCACCTCGGCCTGCGGGGCAACCTCGACGAGGGCGAGCCCTACGGGTTGCCCGGCACCTACCTGAACGGCGTGCACGAGCTGCGCCCCCTCCCCTATGGCGAAGCCGGCTTCGGCTATCCGGAGTCGGGCCAGACGTGCATCAACGTGACCAACGGCAAGGTGCTGCGCCTCCTCGTCGACGACGAGCCCTTCGACGTGCGCTACGGCACGCTCGAATCCCACGAGCGCGTCCTCGACCTCCGGGCCGGAACGCTGCGCCGGGAGGTCGTCTGGGTCTCACCAGCCGGCCAGCGCATCCGGGTGACGTCGGTGCGGCTGGTGTCGTTCACCCAGCGGGCGGTGGCGGCCATCGAGTACGAGGTCGAAGCGATCGGCGCTCCGGCCCGTATCGTCGTCCAGTCGGAGCTGGTGGCCAACGAGCCGATCCCGTTGCCCGAGAACGACCCCCGGGTGGCGGCGGCCCTCGAAGCGCCGCTCCAGAGCGAGGACCAGGCGCTACGGGACGCCGCCGCCGTGCTCGTCCACCGCACCCAACGGAGCGGGCTCCGGGTGGCGGCGGCCATGGACCACCTCGTCGAGGGCCCCGACGGCACCGACACCACGAGCGAGTGCGACCCCGACATCGCCCGGGTCGCGATCACCGCCGTCCTCCAGCCGGGGAAACGGCTCCGGATCATCAAGATGCTGGCCTACGGCTGGTCCCGGGTGCGGTCCCGCCAGGCGCTGCGCGACCAGGTGGCGGCGGCCATCACCGCCGCCCGCCACACCGGCTGGCCGGGCCTGCTCGACGAGCAGCGGAGCTTCCTCGACATGTTCTGGGACCGGACGGCCGTCGAGCTCGACGGCGACCCGGAGATCGAGCAGGCCGCCCGCTTCGGGCTGTTCCACGTCCTCCAGGCCAGCGCCCGGGCCGAGGGGCGGGCCATCCCGGCCAAGGGTCTGACCGGCACCGGCTACGACGGGCATGCGTTCTGGGACACCGAGACGTTCGTGCTGCCCGTCCTCACCTCGAGCCTCCCCGAGGCCGCCCGCGACGCGCTGCGCTGGCGCCACTCCATCCTCCCGGCCGCCCGGGAGCGGGCCGCCGCCCTCGGACATGCGGGCGCCGCCTTTCCCTGGCGGACGATCGACGGCCAGGAGTGCTCCGGCTACTGGCCCGCCGGGACGGCGGCCTTCCACATCAACGCCGACATCGCCGACGCCGTGGTGCGCTACGTCGACGCCACCGACGACGAGACCTTCGAGGCCGCCGAGGGGCTGGAGCTGCTGGTGGAGACGGCCCGGCTGTGGTGCTCGCTCGGGCACCGCGACCGCCACGGCCGCTTCCACATCGCCGGTGTCACCGGCCCCGACGAGTACTCCGCCCTGGCCGACGACAACGTGTACACGAACCTGATGGCCCAGCAGAACCTGCGGGCGGCGGCCGACGTCGCCGAGCGCTACCTCGAGGAGTCCGGCCGGCTCGGCGTCGACGAGGAGGAGCGCAGGGCCTGGCAGGCGGCCGCCGAGGCCATGTACGTGCCCTGGGACGCCGAGCTGGCCATCCATCCCCAGGCCGAGCTGTTCACCACCCACCAGGTGTGGGACTTCGAGCACACCCGGCCCGACCAGTACCCGCTGTTCCTCCACTTCCCCTACTTCGACCTCTACCGCCGCCAGGTGGTGAAGCAGGCCGACCTCGTGCTGGCCATGCAGTTCCGCGACGACGCCTTCACCGAGGAGCAGAAGGCCCGCAACTTCGCCTACTACGAGGCTCTCACGGTGCGGGACTCGTCACTGTCCGGTATCACACAGGCCGTACTGGCCGCCGAGCTCGGCCATCTCGACCTGGCCTACGACTACCTGGCCGAGGTGGTGCAGATCGACCTCCACGACCTGGCCAACAACACCGCCAACGGCCTGCACATGGCCTCGCTGGCGGGCACCTGGACCGTGCTGGTGGCCGGCTTCGGGGGTTTGAGGGCCCGGGCCGGTCGGCCGGCCTTCGCCCCCAAGCTGCCGAACGGGATCTCCCGGCTGTCCTTCAACCTCTGGTACCGGCGCCGCAACCTGTGCGTCACCGCCACGCCCGGCCAGGCGCTCTACGAGTTGAAGGAGGGTGAGCCCCTCGCCTTCCTCCACTACGGGGAGGAGGCCCTGGCCACCGTCGACGAACCGGTGAAGCTTGCGATCCC
>JAUZEY010000057.1 GCA_030838785.1 Actinomycetota bacterium
TCGCCGGCCCTCAGGGCTGGAACGGCGAGGCGGCCTGGCGGGCGGCGCTGGTCGACGTCGCCCGCGACACCATCCGCCCCGCCTTCGAGCGCTACCGCCAGTTCTTCGCCGACGAGCTACTGCCGGCCGGGCGCCCCCACGAGCGGCCCGGGCTGCGCTGGCTGGCCGAGGGCGAGGCCCTCTACGACCACTTCGTGCGCCGCCACAGCACGGTCGACGACCTCACCCCCGAGGAGATCCACCGGATCGGCCTCGACGAGCTCGACCGCCTGGCCGGGGAGTACGCCGAGGTCGGCCACCGGCTCTTCGCCACCACCGACACCACCGAGATCTTCCACCGCCTCCGCTCCGACGAGGCGCTCCGCTACACCAGCGGCGACGACATCATGGCCGACGCCCGCCGCTACCTGGCCGCCGCCACCGCCGCCATCGGCGCCTGGTTCGGGCGACTCCCGAAGACGCCGTGCGAGATCACCGCCATCCCGTCCGCCATCGCCGAGGACATGCCGATGGCCTACTACTTCCCGCCCGCCGACGACGGCTCCCGGCCCGGCACCTACTTCGTCAACACCGCCGACCCCGGCCACAAGAACCGGTTCGAGACGGCGTCGGTCGCCTACCACGAGGCCATCCCCGGCCATCACCTGCAGCTGGCCATCGCCACCGAACTGGACGGGGTGCCGGCCTTCCAGCGCCTGTCGCACGGCAACACGGCCTACGTCGAGGGCTGGGGTCTCTACGCCGAACGCCTGGCGTCCGAGATGGGTCTCTACGCCGACGACCTGGAGCGGATCGGCATGCTGGCGGCGGATTCGTGGCGCTCGTGCCGCCTCGTGGTCGACACCGGCCTCCACGCCCTCGGCTGGAGCCGGCAGCGGGCCATCGACTTCATGGCCGCCAACGCTCCGGTCTCGGTGGGGGAGATCGAGGTCGAGGTCGACCGCTACATCGGGATGCCGGGCCAGGCGCTCGCCTACAAGATCGGGCAGCGGGAGATCTTCCGCCTCCGGGCCGAGGCCCGCGACCGTCTCGGCGACCGGTTCGACATCCGGGCCTTCCACGACGTGGTGCTCGGCTCGTCGTCGGTCACGCTGCCCGTCCTGCGTCACCTGGTCGGCAGCTGGGCCGGAGCCGCCGACTGAAGGTCTCTAGAGGTTCGCCACCAGCTCCATCAGCAGCAGGGCGACCGTGTGGTCGAGACACGACTGGGTCCGGTAGTCGCCCGGCGGCACGGCGGCGTGATTGCAGGTGAACGTGCCGTCCTCCTCGTACCGCAGCGGGCTGGCGCAGGTGATCGGATGGTGAGGCTTGATCACGGGCTCGTCGGGGCCGGTAGCGCTCGACAGCGACAGCGTCGCCTGGAGGTTCAGATCGCCGCCCGCCGCCCGCACGGCCAGGTTCACTGCCCCGACCTCTGCCGGTAGTTGGTCAGGACGGACTGTTCCTCGAGGAGCGTGTCGATCTCGTCGAGCAGGTCGTCGATGCTGTCGATCAGATCCTCGGCACCGCCCGCGGCGGGGGCCGGCGCGGCCTCGACGGGCTCCGGCTCTTCTCTCCGGCGGACCGGTACTTGCCTGGTGGAGGGCATCTCAGGCTCCTTTTCCCCTGCCCCCGGGGTCACGGAACATCTAGGTGCAGATTGCTGATAGACAGAGTACCCCATCGCTTGAGACTTCAAGCATCGAGCCGCCGCTGTCACCGGACTTCATGGGGACCTCATCACTCCCTTAAGGGCGGTGTGGTCCCCTGAAAGTTGGGCACGACCCCATACGATGAACCGGATTGGGGCCCAACCCGGAGAGGGTGGACGACGGATGCGGCAGGCGACCCGGCGGCGGCGACGGCGCACGTTGCTGGCGATCGCCCTCGTTCTGGCGGCGGTGGCGTTGACCGGCGCCGCCCGTCCCCGGGACGGGTTCGACCGGAGGTCCGGGCATCTCGAGTCGGCCCTCCTCGAGGCGGTGCGGGCCCAGCACTTCGACCAGGTCGTCGACTTCGGCCCGGTGGAGGGTGCGTGCCCCGGCTCGCCGTGGTGCCCGTCGCCGGCGACGACGATCGCCCATCCGCCCAACATCGACCTGGCCGTCATCGCCCTCGACCGGTCGGGCCGGCCCAGGGCGGTGGCCGACGTGCTGTTCTCCCGCGACTATCCCGACGGCGTGGGCGTGCCGATCGGCGACGACCTCGGGACCGACGACGTCCGGTGGCGGCGCTGGAACCCCGACCGCTGGAACGGCGGAACGTTCTCCGACAAGGACGGGTCGCGCTCCTCGACGGTGGGCTGGAAGGACAACCCGCCGCTGACGGCCGACGACGACATCATCGGCGGCCGGGACCGGGCGCCGCTCGAGTTCATGGCCCCCTATCCGGCGTCGACGTTCAAGCTCATGGTGGCCTTCCACACGCTGCGGCTCGCCGACCGGGGGACGATCGACCTCGACCGGCCCTACCGCTACGCCCCGCCCGACGGGCCGGCCATGACCCGCACCACCCGGGAGCTGCTGGACAGGATGATCACCGAGTCGGACAACGACTCGGCCAAGGCGCTCGTGAAGCAGCTGCACGACCTCGGTGAGATCGACCAGCTCAACGCCGGGCTGCGGGACCTCGACCTCACCACCCTCCAGGTCAACGGGACCGACCCGGCCAGCGGCGCCAACTGGGGCATCGGGAAGATCACCATGACGTCGCTCGACACGGCCCGCCTGCTGCTGCTGATCAACGGCGGGCCGGGCGTGTTGTGGCGGACGCCGGGCGGGAAGGCGGTGCGGGCCGACGTCCTCTCCCCCGACGCCCGGGGCCTGCTGCTCGGGATGCTGGCGGACCAGGGCTGGAACGACATCCTCACCACGTCGAACTGGTGCGGGCAGCCGTATCCGACCGAGGGGATCCGGAGTCTCGTCGCCGACCGGTGGGTCGACCCCGGCACCGGCACGGTCACCGTGGCCGACAAGGCCTTCGGGCAGGACGTGCGGCCCTGCAACGACCGGGCCGAGGTGTCCTTCGCCCACAAGACCGGCTTCACCTACAACTACCTGGCCGACGCCGGGATCGTGCGACCGCTCGAGGGCGAAGACGGTGGCAGCTATGTCGTCGTGATGATGTCGAACCTCGGGTACCGCTACTCCGACGCCCGCCAGGCCAAGGTCGCCCAGCCGGTGTGCGGCGACGACCCCGGCAAGGACGACGGCGTCTGCTACACGGAGAAGTTCGCCTCGCTCGGGCGGTCGATCGACGACATCCTGCGCCGCCGGTAGCCCCGCCACCCGAACGGCGCCTCGCGTTTGCGGTTCGGCCAGCGGGCCGCCTCGGCGGACACGAACTGACGCCGTTCCTTCCGCAGGTCGTCGACCTCGGCGTCGTCGAGGGGCTCGAGGTCGCCGGCGACCCACGACAGCAGCCGGTCGGCCAGCGCCGGGTTGCGGGCCAGGACAGGGCCGTGGAGATAGGTGCCGACCACCCGGCCGCCGATCGCCCCTTCCGTGCCGTCGCCGTTGCCGACGCCGACGTCGACCCGCCCGAGCGGGATGGCGCCGGGGCCGAGGTCGGTGAGGCCGGCGTGGTTCTCGTAGCCCGACAGGGCCGGCAGGG
The DNA here is from genome assembly GCA_030838785.1 of Actinomycetota bacterium. GTDB lineage: Bacteria > Actinomycetota > Acidimicrobiia > IMCC26256 > BP-133 > BP-133. The sequence continues at coordinate 3,592 of JAUZEY010000057.1, forward strand.
CGACGGCGGGGTCGGGCTCGACGAGGATCTCGCCCACGATGCGGGGCGACGCCCGGCGGGCCGTGGTGCAGTCCAGGAGACCGAGGCCGGGGCGGACGGCGCCGTCGGGGCCGAAGAAGGAGTGGCCGAGGATCTGGAAGCCGGCACAGATCCCGAGGACCGCGGCGCCGCCGTCGACCGCCCGGTGGAGGGCGCCTTCGGCGATGAGGGCGGCGGCGGCCGACGCCTGGGGGCTGTCCTCCCCGCCGCCGAGCACGTAGATGTCGCACGACGCCGGCGCCGGCTCCCCCCAGGGGGCCTCGACGAGCTCGGCCGGGATGTCCCGCCAGGCCAGCCGCTGGAGGAGCACCCGGGCGTTGCCCCGGTCGCCGTAGGTGCCGAGCAGCTCGGGGTAGAGGAGGGCGACCCGGACGGCACTGTCGATCATGGGCTCTCAGTCACGGACGGCCGCCAGCACGGTCTGGAAGGCGGTGTAGTTGGCCACCAGCTCGACCTTGCCCGGGGGGAGCCGGCGGGCGGCGACGAGCGGGTCGGCGCACACCTCGTGGGGGACGCCGGCGTAGCGGAGTCGCACGGCGACGTCGAGGGCCCGTTCGCCGGCCGCGACCACCGGGCGCCCGGCGAGGCGCTCGAAGTCGACGTCCCACAGCCACGACGTGTCGTAGCCGTCGGGGCCGCGGGCGTTGACGGCCACCACCACCCCGGCCGGCGGGGCGGCCAGGAAGTCGAGGGTCTCGTTCCAGCCGGCCGGGTTCTTGGCCAGCAGCAGGCGGGCGCTGGCCGAGCCGAGGTTCACCTGCCGGTAGCGGCCGGCGACGTTGGCGATGCCGACCATGGCGGCCAGGGCGGCCTCCGGGTCGACGCCGGCCACCCGGGCGGCGGCCACGGCCATGGCGGCGTTGGAGGCGTTGCACCGGCCGGGCAGCTGGAGCTGGACGGGGAAGGTCCGTCCGCCCAACACCACATCGTTCCCGCCGCCGCCGATCTCCGGCTCCGGACGGGCCAGCCCGCAGGAGCAGATCCACAGCTCGCCCGTCCACGAGATCCGGCCGCCGCAGTTGGGGCAGCTGGTGGCGTCGATCCGCCACCGCTGGCCGGTCGACACCCAGGTGACCGAACCGGCCGCCTCGGCCGCCCACACCACCAGCGGGTCGTCGCAGTTGGCCACGACGTGGACCTCGGGGCGGGCGCCGAGCGACGTCCGCCATTTCTGGGCCGCCAGGCGCACCTCGCCGTAGCGGTCGAGCTGGTCCCGGCTGAGGTTGAGCAGCACGACGACGGTGGCGGTGGTCTCGGCCAGCACCTGGACCAGCGCCGCCTCGTCGACCTCGAGGACGGCCACGGCCGAGTCGAGGTCGCGGGCCAGGGCGCTGACGAGGCCGGTCTTCAGGTTGGCGCCGGTCACGTTGGTCACGACCGGCCCGGCGGTCCCGAGGGCGGCGGCGAGGAGCGCGGTCGTCGTCGTCTTCCCGTTGGTCCCCGACACGAGGAACAGCGACCGGCCGGCGGCCAGCTTCCCGAGGGCGCCCTTGTCGAGGGCGAGGGCGACCTTTCCGCCGATGACCGACCCGCCCCGGCCCGTGACGCGCGACACGGCGCCGATGCCGGTCACCACACCCTGGAGCGCCTTCACCGACGCCGTCCGCTGCATGCCCGGTCATCGTAGAACCCTTGTGCCGCAAGGAGGGTGACGGCCGGAGCGATACCTCACACGGTGGTTGCCGCCAGTTCGGTGGGGAAGCCGGCTGCCTTCCAGGCGTCGTAGCCACCGAGGATGTCGGCCACCAGGGTGAAGCCCTGCGCCGAGAGCGCCGAGGCGGCGATGGCGCTGCGGTAGCCGCCGGCGCAGTACACGATTGTGGTGGTCGCCGGGTCGAGCTCGTCGATGCGGCCCAGCAGCGCCGCCAGCGGGATCCGCCGGGCGCCGGGGATCACGCCGCCCTCCTGCTCCCCGGGGTTGCGGACGTCGACCACTTGCACCGGCCCGTCGGTCGAGTCCCAGGCGGCGAAGTCCCCGGCCGAGATCCGCAGGGCCGGCACGGCGAGCTCGGGGTGCTCGGCCAGCACCCGCTGCACGTCGCCCACCGCCCCCACCACCCGGTCGAACCCGATGCGGGCCAGCCGGACCCGGGCTTCGGCCTCCCGGCCGGGATCGGTGACCAGCACGATCGGCTGGTCGGGGCGGGCGATGTCGCCGGCGTACTCGGCGAAGCGGCCCTCCATCCCCACGTTGACCGCCCCCCGCAGGTGCCCGGAGGCGAACTCGGCGGCCGGGCGGCCGTCGATGAGGACGGCGCCGTCGGCCAGCCAGCGGGCCACGTCCTCCACGGTGAGGACGGGCGGCGGCCCGGAGTCGCCGAGCAGCTCGTGGTCGGAGCGGTTGGCCCGGGCCGCGAAGCCGAAGTACGGCGGCGCCACCGCCTGGCCGGTGGTCACGGCGGCCACGAAGTCCTCCTCCGCCATGGGCTGGAGGGCGTAGTTGGTGGCCCGCTGCTCGCCGATCGTCGACTGGGTGGCGGTCGACAGGTTCTTCCCGCACGCCGAGCCGGCGCCGTGGGCGGGGAAGACCCGCACGCCGTCGGGCAGCGTCAGGAGCCGGTCGTGGAGCGAGCGGTACAGCGCCCGGGCCAGGTCGGTGGCCGAGGCGCCGGCCGCCGAGAGAAGGTCGGGGCGGCCGACGTCGCCGATGAACAGCGTGTCGCCGGTGAGGACGCCCCACGGCTCGTCGCCCTCGCGCTCGGAGACCACCACCGAGATCGACTCCGGGGTGTGGCCCGGCGTGGCCCGCACTTCCAGCGACACCTCGCCGAGGGAGAGCCGCTGCCCGTCGCCCAGCGGGTCCATGGCGAACTCGGTCCGGGCCGCCTCCCCGTAGCTGATGACGGCACCGGTGGCGGCGGCCAGCTCGAGGTGGCCGGAGAGGAAGTCGGCGTGGAAGTGGGTCTCGATGACCCGCTCGATCTTGAGCCCCTGGACTTCGGCGTCGCCGAGGTACTGCGACACGTCGCGCTGGGGGTCGACGACCACGGCCCGGCCGGTCGACTCGTCGCCGATCAGGTAACTGAACAGCGACAGGCATCCGAGCTCGTACTGGCGGAAGAACATGGTGTCGCCTCCCCGTGCAGGCCCCCAGTCATAGCCGCCGCGTCCGGGCCGGATAAAGCCACCGGCGGCCGCTTCGTATCCGTAAGCTCCCCTTGACCAATTTCTGCCAGCCGGAGGTGCCCCGATGGCGTTGCCCCGCAACCGACGGAGCCGCAGGCTCTGGGGTTTCACGAGCCTCCCCCACGGCAGGCCGCGCTTCCTGGCCGCGCTCACCGCCGGCTTCCTGCTCGCCGGTGTGGCCGGCGCGGTGGCCGACGGCGGTCCGGCGGCTCCCAACTCCGCAAGCACCGCCGCCGCCGGCTCCGACCCGGCCCCCGACCCGGGCGGGCTGGGCCTGTCCCTGGGAGGTCTCCTGGGCCGGGCCCTGGGAGGCACCGAGTTGCTGGCGCCGGCCGGCCTCGGCCGGCTCCGGGTGCCGGGCGACGTCCGGATCCTGGTTGTCTCCTCGGGCGCCGACCACG
>JAUZEY010000073.1 GCA_030838785.1 Actinomycetota bacterium
GCGAGGGCTTGGAGGCCCGGGGTGTGGGCCGGGTCGCCGTAGCGCTTCTTGATGTAGTCGATGGCCGCGCTCAGGTTGTCGACAGGATCCAGGATGTCGGCGTGGCCGGGCTGGGCGTGGGCGGCGAAGGTCGACGGCAGCATCTGCATGAGGCCGAGGGGGGTCGTCGCCGGGTTGCCGCCGGAAGCGGCGGTGTTGGCCGCGGCCGGGTTGAGCGACGACTCGCGGGCGGCGATCTCCTTCAGCCCGGTGGCCCACGATTGGGGGGCGCCGGTGCGGGCGAGCGCGGCGTCGATCCACTGGTCGGGTCCGCCCATGGCCGTCCGCAACTGGGAGGCGAAGTCGGCGCCCGAGGCGGTGCGCGACACGGTCGGCGACGTCGCCGCCGCCGGCGGCGGGGGAGCGAAGCGTGACCGGATCTCGGCGATGCGGGCCTCGACGGCGGCGATCCCGTCCATGTTCCGGACGATCGGCGCCCGTCCGGTCGATCTGAGTGAAACGAAAGTGAACCCTGAGCGACGAGACACCACTGTTGCGGGGGACTACTGTCGCGCTGTGGCCCCTTCCCGCCTGCGCCGCCGCGGCACGGTGATCCTCGGGATCGTCCTCCTCGTGGCGTTCCTCCCGGTCGTGGCCCCCAGTCCGGCGACGGTGCGGGCGGCGGGGAAGCCCAACATCCTGTTCATCCTGCTCGACGACATGCGCTCCGACGGGGTGATGAACAACCCGGCCGTCCTCCCGAAGACGAAGCACTGGCTGGCCGACGCCGGCACGACGTTCACCAACGCCTTCACCACCACGTCGCTGTGCTGCCCCGACCGGGCCACGATCTGGAGCGGGCGGTTCGAGCACAACCACGGCGTCGTCGACAACTACTCGGGCGACAACCTCGACCACGACTGGATCGAGCCCCGCTATCTCCACGACGCCGGCTACACCACGGCCCTGGTGGGGAAGTTCATCACCGACTGGAACTTCCGCTACGTGCCGCCCCACTTCGACGAGTACGCCGCCTTCCAGGGCGGCTACATGAATGCCCGCTTCACGGTGAAGGACGCCGGCGACGCCAAGCCACGCACCGAGAACGCGCCGTACTCGACGGACTGGATCGGGCAAAAGGCGGCGTCGTACATCGACGGCTTCAAGGGCCAGGCCCAGCCGTGGTTCATGCAGGTCTCGCCCCACGCCCCGCACCAGGAGCAGACCGCCCCCGGGGCCGACTCCTGCAACCTGCACAAGATGTACACGTGGCCGGCCCGCTACGACGCCGTCCCCATGCCGACCTGGACCCCGTCGCCGGCCGTCACGGTCGAGGGCGGGCCCAACATGAAGGCCGAGAAGGCCGACAAGGTCCCCTACATCCGGCCCATGAACTTCACCCAGAAGTGCGGCGAGATCACCTACGAGGGCCACATGCGGACGCTGATGGCGGCCGACGACATGGTCGACACGATCATGACCCGCCTCCAGGCCGACGGGGAGCTGGCCAACACGCTGGTGCTCTTCACCACCGACAACGGCTACGCCTGGGACGAGCGGGGGGCGACCAGCAAAGGGCTGCCGTGGACGGAGCACGTGCAGGCGCCGCTGATGGTGCGGTGGGACGGGGTGTTCCCGCCCGGCTCCACCGACGACCGCCTCGTCGGCACCGAGGACTACCTGCCGACCTACCTCGACGCCGCCGGCTATCAGCCCCCCGAGGTCCGCTACCCGCTCGACGGGCTCTCCTTCCTCCCGGGACGGCCGGCCCGGGCCGAGAAGCTGCTGGAGTTCGGCCCGATCCTGCGCCCGTCGCCGAAGGGCTACCAGGGCCACCGGGGGATCCCGACGTGGCTGTCGCTGAGGGCGAAGCAGTGGCAGTACATCGAGTTCTTCGACAAGGGCAACAGCAACATCCAGTGGAAGGAGTACTACGACCTCACCTCCGACCCCTGGGAGCTGAACAACCTGCTGGCCGACAAGGACCCGGGCAACGACCCCGACGTGGCGTCGCTGTCGGCCCGCCTCCACGAGGCCGCCACGTGCTCCGGACGGACGGGGGCGAATCCCTGTCCGTAGGCGTCCGCCGGAGGTTTTTAATCCAGCCGGTTGTCTACGCGCTGTCGCTGCGCCGCTTGGCCTTCGCCTGGTACATCAGGTGGTCGGCTCGCTCCAGGAGTTCCTCGATCCGGCACTCACCGGCCTCGCGGACCACCCCGATACTCACTGAAAGGGGGTAGGACAACGCCGCGGCCGCCTCGTCCAAGCGGCGCCGGACCCGGTTCTCAAGACCGGCGAGTTCGTGGGCCTCGGCCAGGAGAATGGCGAACTCGTCGCCGCCGAGGCGACCCACGATGTCCGAGTCGCGACAGGCCGCCTTGAGAGCCTCGGCGACGAGACGGAGCGCCCGGTCGCCCTCGGCGTGGCCGTAGGTGTCGTTGATCACCTTGAGCTCGTCGACGTCTACGAAGAGGCCGATCACCGATCGCTCCGCCCGCGCCGCCTCCTTCAGAGCCTGGGCGGCGAGATGAAGGAACGAGCGACGGTTGTGCAGGCCGGTGAGCTCGTCAACGAGGGCGAGCTCCCAGAGCTCCTCCTCCGTGCGTCTCCGGTCTGTGATGTCGTGCAGGAGGGCGTTGAAGGTGATCTCGGGGCCGGCATGCTGGGCCCAGATCGCGATCTCGACGGGGAACTCGGTGCCGTCACGGCGGCGGCCCTCGAGTTCGAGGCGTTGGCCAAGGATCGGGCCCCCGCCGGTGGTGAGGTAGCGGACAAGCCCCTCGGTGTGGGCTTGCCGGTAGGACGGCGGGATGATCGTGTCGGCGAGCCGGCGTCCCAGCACCTCCCCCCGCTGCCAGCCGAAGATCTTCTCGGCCTGGCGGTTCCACTCGATGATGAGGCCCTCGGCATCCATGGCGATGAAGGCCTCGGTGGAGGTCTCGATCAAATTGCGGAACCGCTGCTCGCTACGGCGCAGCGCCTCCTCGTTGGCCGTGCGATCCGTGATGTCCTCGATCTGGGAGATGAAGCACTTCGGGGCGTCGTTGTCATCACGGACGAGCGACACCGAGAGGTTGGCCCACACGGTGTGCCCCTCGGCGTGGAAATACCGCTTCTCCACAGAGTAGGAGCGGATCTCACCGGCCAGCATTTGCCGCACGTACTGCAGGTCCGCCTCGAGGTCATCAGGGTGGGTAAGGTCCTGGAATCTCTTCGTGAGGATCTCCTCGGGCGAGTAGCCGAGCATCTCGCAGAGCGACCGGTTCACCCGGAGCCACGACCCGTCGGGAGCGATCAGGGCCTTCCCGATGGGGGCGTTCTCGAACGACAGACGGAACAGCTCCTCCGCCTCCCGCAACTGCGCCTCGCCGCCGCCCACCGCCACAACGACGGTCTACCAGACCTACGACGGTCTACCAGACCTACCAGCCGGTAACCGACCGAAGGGTCGGAAGGGCAAGATGCCGTTGGTCGCGGCCCGACTGCAAAAGCGTGCGTCAGTGGGAGGCGAATTTTCCTAGGCTGGCGCGCCATGAGCACTGACGCATCGACTACCGATCCGGTCGACCCCGTCGAGCGGGCCGAGCGGTTCCTGGCGCTCCACCAGGGGCCCGGGCCGCTGCTGATGCCCAACGCCTGGGACGCCGGCTCGGCCCGGCTGCTGGTGTCGCTGGGGTTCAAGGCCGTGGCCTCGACCAGCAGCGGGTTCGCCGCCACCATGGGCAAGCTCGACGGGTCGGTGTGCCTCAACGAGGCGATGGCCCACTCTCGGGTGCTGGTGAAGGCAGCCGGCGCCGTTCCGGTGTCGGCCGATCTCGAGAACTGCTTCGGCCCCGACCCGTCCGACGTCCGGTTGACCGTCCTGGAAGCGGTGTCGACCGGGCTGGCGGGCTGCTCCATCGAGGATTACTCGGGCGATCCCGACGACCCGATCTACGACCAGAAGCTGGCCGTCGAGCGGGTGGCGACGGCGGTCTCGGTCGCCCACCGGGGGCCCGTCCGCCTGGTGGTGACCGCCCGGGCGGAGAACCTGCTCCACGGCCGGAACGACCTGGCCGACACCATCGCCCGGCTCCAGGCGTACCAGGAGGCCGGCGCCGACGTCCTCTTCGCCCCGGGCCTCACCGCGCTGAGCGACATCCGCTCGGTGGTGACGTCGGTCGACCGGCCCGTCAACGTGCTGGCCCTGCCGGGCGGGCCGACGGTGGCCGAGCTCGCCGAGGCCGGCGTGGCCCGCATCTCGGTGGGAGGCGCCTTCGCCTTCGCCGCCTACGGTGCCCTCCTGGAGGCGGCCCGGGAGCTGCTCGACGAGGGCACCTACGGATACTGGGACCGGGCCAGCGTTGGGCGCTCGGCGGTGCGGGAGGTGTTCCCAGCCGGTTAGGCGTTCGACTTCGTGAAGGCCACGAGGAACTCGATCTGGCCGTGGTCGTCGGTGCTGGCGGGGCCGAAGCTGGGGTTGGGGATCCCGTAGTCGGCAAAGACGACAGGGATCGTGCCGTTGACCTGGATCGTGCCGCCGGAGCGCTTGGCCGTGACGGTGGTGGTCACCGCCTTCGTCGTGCCGTGGAGGGTGAGGGCGCCGGTGGCGGGGACGGTCACGGTGGCGCCGTCGGCCGGCAGTGAGCCGAGGTCGACGGGCGAGGTCAGCTTGAAGGTGGCCGTCGGGTACTGGGCCACGCTCATGATCCGGCCCCGGAACTGGCTGTCGCGCTGGCTCTTGTCGCTGGTGACGGAGGCGAGGTCGATGGAGATGTCGGCCGTTTCGACCTTGGTCCCGGCGATCGTGAGGG
>JAUZEY010000016.1 GCA_030838785.1 Actinomycetota bacterium
TCCATCACCTCGATGACATTGCCGAAGTGGTGGTTGATCTTCGACGTCGCCGCCCCCCACCAGATGACCATCATCGTGAGCTTCCACGACACGATCATGTCGACGGGCGGGAAGGCGAAGGCCACGATGAACGGCAGGTAGACCTCGGACCGGGCGGCGAGGAAGATCGCCTTGTCCCGCAAGCCGAGCAGGCCGAGGGTGACGAAGAGCGGGATCGTGCGGGCCGGGTCGATGAGGCCCACCGCCGTGCCGCCCAGCCCCGCCTTGGCGCCCGGGGAGAACAGCAGCCAGATCCCCGAGGTCATCACGCCGGCGTAGAGCGCCACGTCGAGGAGCGTGCGGGTGGAGCCTTTCGTGGCGGGGACCTTGTCGGGCCACGGAGGCAGGCGGATGGTGCCGGGGCGGAGCCAGTACAACGGGCCGCCGAGCGGCGGCAGGAACCTGAGCGTCAGTGGCCCGAACCCGCAGCCGATGCCGAGCAGCTCGAACAGCACGGTGAACACGGCGGCCTTCTGGAGCAGGATCGGCTCGGTCCACCAGTCACGGATATGGGAGAGGCTTCCGATCCCCGGTGTCAGCGAGGTGATCCAGACGATGCCGAGGGCGTAGAGGGCGAGCTTGAGGACGTAGAGCACGTACACGGACTCCGGCGGGCCGAACCCGTTGACGGCCCAGTCCTGCACCATCGGCTTGATTCGCTCCATGCGGGGCCTGGTGCGCCACTCCTCGTAGTCGAGGTCCGGCAGCTTGGGCTTGATGAGTCCCATGGCGGTCTCTCCTGGGGTGTCAGCCGGCGGCCAGGCCGGCGCGCAGGGTGGGCTTGTCGATCTTTCCGACGGCGTTCTTGGGCAAGGAGGCCAGCAGTTCGACGGCCGGGAGCTTGTACTTCGAGAGCCGTTCCCGGCAGTGGTCCCGCAGCCCATCGGCGCCGACCGTGGCCCCGGGCCGCAGCGTCACGAACGCCACCGGGACCTCGCCGTAGGTCTCGTTGGGGGCGCCGACGACGGCGGCTTCGAGAACGTCCGGATGGCCGTAGAGGACGTTCTCGATCTCCTTGGGGTAGATGTTCTCCCCGCCCCGGATGATCATGTCCTTGATCCGGTCGACGAGGACGAGGTAGCCGTCCTCGTCGAAGCGGCCCACGTCGCCGGTGTGGAGCCAGCCGTCGACGATCGTCGTGGCGGTCTCCTCGGGCCGGCCGAGGTAGCCCCGCATCACGTTGGGACCCTTGATGAGGACTTCCCCCGCTGTGCTGGAATATGGGCTGCCGGAATTTGGGCTGGCGGGGCTGTCGATGACGACCTGCTGGCCCGGCATGGGGAGCCCGACGGTGCCGGGCTTGCGGCGCCCGTCCACCGGGTTGACGGTCGAGGCGCAGGAACCTTCGGACAGGCCGTAGCCCTCGACGATCGGAACGCCGAAGCGGGCCTCGAACCGGCCGATGAGCTCGGCCGGCATCGGCGCCGCCCCGCAGATCGCCAGGCGCAGCGACGACGTGTCGGGCACGACGTCGTCGGGCAGGGTGGTGAGCATCGCGTAGATGGTCGGGACGGCCGAGAAGTAGGTGGGCCGCACCCGCTCGACGACGCCGAAGAAGGTGGAGGGGTCGAAGCGCTCGCCGATCGTCACCCGCCCGCCGGCCAGGAGCGGCGTGAGGCTCCCGACCACGATCCCGTTCACGTGGAACAGGGGAAGGACCAGCAGGCTGTGGTCGGCGGCGGTGATCCGCAAGGCGTCGGCGGCCATGGCGCACATGGCGGCGACGTTGCCATGGTCGAGCATGACGCCCTTGGGCTGGCCGGTCGTGCCGCTGGTGTAGATGAGCAGGGCCAGGGCGCCCGGGTCGACAACTGGCAGAGTGTCGACAACTGGCCCCGGGTCGACAATGTGCAGAGGGTCGACGACCGGGCCGGCGTCGCGAGTGCCGGCCCGGTCGCCGGGCCGGTCGCCGGGGAGCTCGTCGGGCGTCTCTTTGGCCAGCACGTCGGCGGCGACGGAGACGACCCCGTCGGAGACCGATGCGCCGTTGCCGTTGACGAGGAACTTGGCGCCGGAGTCGGTGAGCTGGTGCCGCGCCTCGGCCGGGGTCAGCGCCGGGTTGATCGGCGTGACGGCAGCGCCGAGGCGCCAGGCGGCGAACAGGGTGACGAGCAGCTCGACCCGGTTGGGCAGCATGACCGCCACCACGTCGCCCCGGCCGACGCCGAGGTCGGCGAAGAGGCGGACGGCGCCGAGCACCCGCTCGAGCAGGTCGGCGTTGGTCAGCTGCGTGTCGGAGTCGGCCAGGCAGGGGCCGTCGGCGGCGCCGCCGGCCCGCCGGTCGACGAGGTCCGACAGCGAGGCGGAAGTGGTGGTGGAGGACATGCCCGGACGGTACGGAGCGCCCGGCCCCCGGCCATCGGTAGCGCCTACCTGTTCCCCTACGTAGCGCCGCCCGGGCGGGACCGCTGGTCAGAGGCCCGGGCAGGTAGCGGCCGCCGACCCGTAGGCCAACAGGTAGCGGCTACCGGTGGCCGACGGGCTGTTCGCCCGTACGGTCCGACCCATGTCGCACCCCACCGCCGGCCAGCCGTGCTCCGAGCTGCGGCGGCGAGGCGCCTGAGCGGATTACCCACCGTAACGGTGGGCAAACGGCTCAGGCTGCCACGGCATCGGGGATCGGGGCGGCCGCGCAACGAAACGAGGAGGGTTCCATGAGCCTTGCCAGGTCCCGCCGCGCCGGGACGCTCGCCCTGATCGCCACCACCGTCGTGGCCGCCGCCGCCTGCGGGGCGTCGCCCCGGGTCGAACGGGAGGTGGCCGCCCGCAACGCCGCCGCCCTCCGCGCCGGTGGGGCCGCCACCGACACCGCCGCTCTCGGCGCCGGGGCGGGCACCGCCGCCGGCTCCGCTTTGCTGTCCGACGCCGGCGCCGCCTCTGCCGGCACCGACCAGTCCGCCACCGGCAGCGGGTCCGCCACCGGCAGCGGGTTGGCCGGCTCCGGCAGTGGGTCGGCCGGCTCTGGCAGCGGGTCGGCCGGCTCCGGCAGCGGGTCGGCCGGCTCGGCCGCCGGTGGCCGCTCCTCCTCCGGCCCCGCCGGTTCCTTGGCGTCCGGTGCCGGCAAGACCGGTCCGGCCGGTGCCGCCGGGTCCGGTGCCGCCGGGTCCGGTGCCGCCGG
>JAUZEY010000017.1 GCA_030838785.1 Actinomycetota bacterium
TCGAGACCGTTGCGGGTGAGGAAGCAGCGGCCGACCTCGCCCCGGCACTCCAGGTCGGCGGCGGCGTCGCCGACCATGGCGCACTCCTCCCGCTCGAGCCCCCGCTGGGTCCGGTCGGAGGCCACACCGGCCACCTTCGACACGCCCCGGGGCAGGAGGTGGTAGGCCCGCGTCAGTTCCACGGCGGTCAGGGTCTCGTAGCGGTGGGGGATCACGCCGTTGTCGCACAGGGTGGCCCAGCCGAACCCCGCCGCCGCCAGCCGGTCCTCGGCGTCCTCCCGGTCGACGTCGCCCCGGAGGAGGAACGACGACTCGCGGCTGGCGTTCCAGGGGCTGTGCTCTTCCAGCCGGCCGGGGTAGGCCTCGAGGAGGACCTCGACCGCCCGGTGGAGCTCGGCGGTGGGGACGCCGGTGCCGGGAAAGGCGCCGTGCTCGTGGACGACCGTCGCTCCCCGCTCGTAGACCCGGATGCCACCCAGCTCGCAGATCCAGCTCTCCAGCCCGAGGACCCGGGCGAACTCGAACATGCCGGCCCGGGCCCGACCGGTGAGGGCCACGACCTCCAGCCCTTCCCGCGCCGCCCGCACCAGCGCCTCGGCGGCGGCCAGGGTGGGGTTGCGGTGGCTGTCCCACAGGAGGTTCCCGAGCGGGCCGACGAGGGTGCCGTCGACGTCGGTGTAGAGGACCCGGACAGCCATCAGGCGGTGAGCTCGTCCCCCGGCGGATATTCGCTTCGGGGAACACCCCCGGGCGCCCGGGCGGTGAGCGACTGCAGCGGTGGCCGCTCCCCGACCTCGACCAGCACCTCGTGGCCGCGGTGGTCGCCGTCGAAGAGGACGAGGTGGGCGGCGTCCCGCTCCGGGAGACCCGCCCGGCGCAGGGCGGTGGTGAGGATGGCCATGGCCTGAGGCGAGAGCTGGTCGAGGGGCCGGTGGCGGTGCCGCCGGGTGCCCAGGTCGACCTGGGCCAGGGCGGGCAGGCCGTGATGGGCCACGACGTCGACCACCAGGGCGAGGTCCACCCCCCAGCCGCACACGACGGGCAGCGCCTCCAGCACCTCGCGGCGACCGGCGTACTCCCCGGCCAGCGGCTGCACCACGCCGGCCAGGTGGGGGAACAACCGTGCGATCAAGGGCCGGGCCACGAGCTCGGTGACCCGTCCGCCGCCTCCGGCCGGCCCGCCGCCGGGGCGACGGTAGAAGCCCTTCACGAACCCGACGGTCGGGTACGTCAGCAGCGGCCCGAGGAGCCCGGTCACGAACCGGGGCCCGAAGTCGGTGATGTCGCCGTCGACCCAGGCCACGAGGTCGCCGGTCGACGCCGACAGCGACTTCCAGATGGCGTCGCCCTTCCCCGAGCCGGGGCCGGCGCCGGGGAGGACGTCGGCGCTGCGCACGACCCGGGCCCCGGCGGCGGCGGCTACCGCCCCGGTCCCGTCCACCGAGTGGTCGTCGACGACGAGGATCTCGTCCAGGAGCGGGACGGCCTCCATCAGCCGCCGGCGGGCGGTCTCCACGATCCGGCCGATGGTGGCGGCCTCGTCGCGGGCCGGGATGCAGAGCGAGGCGGTGAGTCCCGCCTCCTCCTTCCGGGCCGCCAGGCGGCGGGCGTCGAAGTCGTGGTGGGAGAAGACGGGGCCGGCGGCGTGCACGGGCGGAGTCTGGCACCTGAAGCCGCCCTGGGGCGCTTTGACGTTCGGCGGCGGAACCTGGCAACCTTGAAGCCGCAAGCAAGCACGCGCTCATCCAGAGCGGCCGAGGGACAGGCCCGTCGACGCCGCGGCAACCAGTGCCAGCCCACCCGGGCGAAGCGCCAGGTGCCAATGCCTGACCGATGAGCAGCCGAAGAGCGGAACTCCCGCTTCGAGGCGCTCGAGAGCGCGTCGGACGAACCAAGGGAGAACCGTGACCTTCATCAAGCAGCTGACCTGTCGGGAATGCGGACGCGCCTACGAGGTGGCGCCCCTCCACGTGTGCGAGTGGTGCTTCGGGCCGCTCGAGGCCTCCTACGACTACGACGCCATCGCCGCCAGCGTGACCCGGGAGAAGATCGCCCAGGGGCCGTCGAGCATCTGGCGCTACGCCGACCTGCTGCCGGCCGACCGGGGCAGCGCCGTCGACCTCGGCGCCGGGTTCACGCCCCTGGTGCGGGCCGAGCGCCTCGCCGGCGCCCTCGGCCTCGGCGAGGTGTGGATCAAGAACGACACGCTCAATCCCACCAACTCGTTCAAGGACCGGGTGGTGGCGGTCGGTCTCTCGAAAGCGCTCGAGTTCGGGTTCAAGACCGCCGCCTGCGCCTCCACCGGCAACCTGGCCAACTCGGTGGCGGCCCACGCCACCCGGGCGGGGATGAAGAGCTACGTGTTCATCCCGTCCAACCTGGAGTCGGGCAAGGTCATCGCCACCGCCATCTACGGCGGGAACGTGGTGGCCGTCGACGGCAACTACGACGACGTCAACCGGCTCTGCGCCGAGCTGGCCGGCACCTACCCCTGGGCCTTCGTCAACGTGAACCTGCGGCCGTACTACGCCGAGGGATCGAAGACCCTGGCCTTCGAGACGGCCGAGCAGCTCGGCTGGCGCTTCCCCGACCACGTGGTGGTCCCGATGGCCAGCGGGTCGCAGCTGACCAAGATCCGCAAGGGCTTCGAGGAGCTGGCCAAGGTCGGCCTCATCGACGAGGAGCCCGACGTCCGGGTCTCGGGGGCCCAGGCCCTCGGGTGCTCGCCCATCGCCGCCGCCTTCCTGTCGGGGTCCGACACCATCAAGCCGGTCAAGCCGTCGACGATCGCCAAGTCGCTGGCCATCGGCAACCCGGCCGACGGGTACTTCGCCCTCGACGTCGTCCGCAACAGCGGCGGCGGGATGGCGGCGGTGACCGACGACGAGATCATCGACGGCATGAAGCTCCTGGCCCGGACCGAGGGCATCTTCACCGAGACGGCCGGGGGGGTCACGATCGCCACGCTGAAGAAGCTCGCCGAGGACGGCGTCATCCGCCCCGACGAGTGCGTGGTGGCCTACATCACCGGCCACGGCCTGAAGACGCTGGAGGCGCTCACCGGCACGGTGGGCCCGACGGCCACGATCGCCCCGACCATCGACGCCTTCACCAGCGCCTTCGACATCGACGAGGAGTGACCGGAGAGATGAGCACGACCGTGCGGATCCCCACCGCCCTGCGCACCCTGACCGGCGGCGCCAGCGAGGTCTCGGTCGACGGCTCCACCGTCGCGGAGGTCCTCAAGAGCCTCGAGGCCGCCCATCCGGGCATGACCGAACGCCTCTTCGACGACGCCGGGGCGCTGCGCCGGTTCGTCAACGTGTTCGTGGCCGACGAGGACATCCGCTTCCTCGACGGGTTGTCGACCCCGGTGGCCGACGGCCAGGCCGTGAGCATCATCCCCGCCGTCGCCGGCGGCTGACACCGCCCAGCAGCGGCCCCCACCGGCGTCGGGCGTCCGCAACCTGCGTTCTTTTCGGACGGACGGGTGTCCGGAAAGAACGCAGGTTCCGGCCGTAACGCGGCTCTGCCGGCCCCGGACCCGTCGCCAGCGCGGGTCCGAGACCGGCAGACCGGTCGTGGTGGGCCTACTTCTCGCCCTTGCCGCCGCGACGGTGGCCGCCAAACCAGCCGTGGCCGTC
>JAUZEY010000108.1 GCA_030838785.1 Actinomycetota bacterium
GCCTCACCCCCAACCCCTGCGTCGAGTGCAACCGGTCGATCAAGTTCGGGCGGCTCCTGGAACGGGCCGAGGCGACCGGGTTCGACGCCGTCGCCACCGGCCATCACGCCCGGGTGGCCGATTCGACCTCGCCGGACGGGCGCCGCCGCTACGAGCTGGCCCGGGGTCGCGACCGCGGGAAGGACCAGTCCTACGTCCTCTACATGCTGGCCGAAGCCGACCTCGCCCGGCTGCTGCTCCCCGTGGGGGAGATGACCAAGGCCGAGGTGCGGGCCGAGGCCGGCGCCCTCGGGCTCCGCACCGCCGACAAGCCGGAGAGCATGGAGGTCTGCTTCATCACCCGGGGCGGACGGGAGCGGTTCCTGTCCGAACGGGGCGTGATGCGCTCCGGCGACCTCGTCGACACCGCCGGGCGGGTCGTCGGCCACCACGACGGCGCGGCCCGGTTCACGATCGGGCAGCGGCGGGGGCTCGGCGTCGCGGCCGGGGAGCGCCGCTACGTCGTCGACGTCGACGCCGCCACCGCGGCCGTCACCGTCGGCCCGTTCGAGAGCCTGCTCCGCCCCGCGGTGCCGGTCAGCGGGCTGACGTTCGTGGCCGGGCTCCGCCCGGCCGCCACCGAGCCCCTGCTGGTCCAGGTGCGGGCCCACGGCACACCGTTCGAGGGCCGGCTCGACGGCGACGTCGTGCGCTTCGCCCGTCCGCAGCCCCGGGTCGCCCCCGGCCAGGTCGTGGCGCTCTACCGGGCCGACACATTGGTCGGCGGCGGCCTGGCCCGCGGTTAGAGAACCGAGCCTCGGGGCTTCTTCCTCGTGGCGGCCTCGGCCAGGAGCACGTCCGGCTGGCGGGGGGAGAAGGCAATGCGCCGGGCCTTCACCGATTCGCCACCCCGCAGGCGGCCCCGGGCTCGGAACAGCTGGGCCTCGTCGGTGAGCTCGAGGACGAGCGACCCGGCCGCGGCGCCGAGCCGCAGGTCGAGGACGTCGTCGGCGGGCGCGGTCGGGAACGGCAGCGGCCGCAGCGAGGCGATCCGGTCCCGGGGGAAGAGCACCGGGTCGACCAGGGTCAGCGGGTCCTTCAACACGATGCCGGCGGGAACCAGCACCGCCCACCGCTGCGACAGGGAGTAGACGGACCGGCCCGCCGACCGCACCAGCGGCACCGCCACGACGGCGGCCACCACCCCGGGCACGTAGCGCTGGTCGGCGAGCAGGAGAGGGCCGGCCAGGACACCGGCCGCCATCAGGACCACGGCCAGCGGGACGGGCCCGAGCAGCAACGCCGGCGGCACCCGGAGCGGGTACCGTCGCTCATCCCCGTAGGCGGCGCCGTTGACGAACCGGTAGCCGACGGCCGGGGTGAAGGCGAGGACGGCGGCCACGGCGGTGCCGGCCACGGCCAGCAGCCCCTTGACCGGCCCGGCCGCGGGCTCGGCGGCCAGCGCCAGCACCACCGCCACCGGCGCCGCCACCCGCAGCGCCGTCAGCCCGACGGGCCTCGGAGCGAAGGAGGCGAGGAGGGCGGCGCCCCACGCCGCCCACAGAATGATGCTGGCCACGGCCCGCGGGGAGGTAGACCAGGAGTCGAGGGCGGCGGCGGCAGCTGGTCCTCCGGTGATGACCAGTGACGCCCAGGCCGCGGGTTGGAGCCGGACGAGCAGGAGAGCCTCCCAGAAGGCGCGAACGGTGGCCCGTATACTACCGACCGTTGTCTTCCGTACCTTCTGCACCGGGAGCGCCCGTGGCCGATGTCCGTCTCGTCGATCTCGAGGTGCTGAAGCGCTTCAGCCTGGTGCTGCGGCGAGAGTTCGCCGACGCCGAAGACGTCCTCGCCGCCCTCGACACCAGCCGCAGCCTGGTGCTGGCGGCCCTCGGCCGGCCGGGTCCCACCAGGGCGGCGGCGAAGGCCCCGGCCCGTCCACCGGCCAAAACCGCGGCCAAGGGCCAGGCCAAGGCGCCGGCCAAGGGTGCTCCGGCCAGGGGCACCGCCAAGACGGCCGGACCGGCCAAGGCGGCCGCCAAAGCCCCAGCGGCGGGGAAGGCCGCTCCGGCCAAGGCCACCGCCAAGGGCCCCGGCCCTGTGAAGGCCGTGCCGGTCAAGGCGGCTCCGGTCAAGCCGGCTCCGGCCAAGCCGGCTCCGGCCAAGGCAGGTCCGGCCAAGGCGGCTCCGGCCAAGCCCGGCCCGGCCCCGCTGGCGAAGCCCGCCCCGGGCCCGCCGGCCAAGGCCGCGCCCGGCTCGCCATCCCGGCCCGCGCCTCAGGCGGGAAGGGCCGCCCCCGGTTCGGCGCCGAAAGGCGGGCCCGGAACGACGGCCGCCAAGGCCAGTCCCGTCGGGCCGGGAAAGGCGCCGGCGGCCACGCCGTCGCCGCCGCCGGCTCCGTCCCGGTCGACCACCGGGGCGTCGCTGTTCCCGAAGGCTCCCGGCGCGACCAGGAGTCCGGCGCCGGCGAAGCCTCCGGCCCAGGGCAACCTCGGCTCGTCCCTGTTCGGCCCTCCGGAAGCCCGCCCGACGTCGGGCTCCGGGTCGGGGGCGCCGGCGTCCTCCGCTCCGGTCTCGCGCCAGGGTGGTCCGGCCCCCGCCTGGGCGGGCGGGTCGACCCCGGCGGACGACGAGGCGGCTCCGGCGGGGGCCGTGTCGCTACCGAAACGGCCACCGTCGACCGGTCCCGACCCTGACGCGCCGCCGCCCGGCGCGGTCTCCATGCCGCACCCGCCGGCCCCCGACACCGAAGAGCACGAGGACGGACGCGCCGGCTGACCGGTGGTTGACGGCCCCGCCCCCAGGGCGGGTCGGCCTCAGGTGTCCCGCAGCGAGGCCAGGCAGAGGATCGAGTTGCGCCAGTCGGCGAAGTCGAGGTCGGGGTCGACGCTGGCGTAGACCCACCACGGCAGGGGCTCCGGGGGCCGGTGGCTGGCCAGGCTGGCGATCTCCTCCGGGGCCCGGTCCTCGCCGACGACGGTGGCCCGGACGCCGGCCTGTCCGCAGTCGCGCAGGATCGATTCGGCCAGCACCCCGATGAGGGTCCGCACGGCCTTCCGATCGCCGTCGGCGCTCCGGGGGGGATAGCTCTCCGGCTCCGGGCCGTCGGTCACGAGGACGACGGTGGCGCCGGGCGCCAGGAGGGGCAGGAACCGGGCGGCGCTGTCGAAGCGGGCCAGCATCTCGTAGGCGATCACGTCCCGGGCCCGGCGCAACGCACCCCCGGGGGGCAATGGGAGGTCGACCGGCAGCTGGACGTAGCAGTCGACCGAGCTGGCTTCGAGGTCGGGCGCCTCTTCGGGTGACATCGCCCCGGCGGCGAGAATGTCGAACCCGGCGGACTTCAGAGCGATCGCGATCTCGGGTACCCGCTCGGGGGAACCCGTGACGAGAGCGGTGGGCAAGGTAAGGACCTCCGTGTCGTGGGAGAGATGGAGGTGCGATCAGCGCGTGTCAGAACAACGGCGTGGGGGATGTTCCCAGATGATGAGCCCGCAGTGGGCGGCCGGCTCCCCGGGCCGGCGCAGCAGCAACCCGTCGACCTACCCCTCGGCGCTGAGCGGCAATCCACAACAGATCATGGAAGACCCCGGGTGTGTCGGACGATGGTCCCCCCGGTGACGATCGCCTGACGGCTATCTGGCGCCTTTCTTGCGCGCCCCGGCAGCGGATCGGGTTTCATGTTGCGGAAACAACGGGGAAACCATCAAAAAGCGGAATCTGGTGAGATCAGCAAGATGGGCGATCTCTTCGAGGACTATGTCGCCGGCCGGGCCTGGGACGAGATGTTCGATCCCGACGGCGGTCTGCGCCCGGGGTACGCCGCGCTGCACGGGGCGCTGGCCGCCCTGGGCGTCGACGACCTGGCCGAGCGGGGCGCCCTGCGCGACCGTTCGCTCCGGGACCAGGGCATCACCTTCTCGCTGTCGGGCGAGGAACGGCCGATTCCCCTCGACCTGCTGCCCCGGGTCATCAGCGCCGAGGAATGGGTGGTCCTGGAAGCCGGGGTCATCCAGCGGGTGCGGGCCCTGGAGGGCTTCCTGGCCGACGTCTACGGGGCCCAGCAGATCCTGACGGACGGGGTCGTTCCCCGCCGCCTCGTCACCAGCTCGCCGAACTTCCTGCGGGAGGCGGCCCACCTCGACCCGCCCAACGGGGTCCGCATCCAGGTGGCCGGCATCGACATCCTCCGGGGCCCGGACGGCCGCTACGTCGTGCTGGAGGACAACCTCCGCACGCCGTCGGGCATCTCCTACGTCATCGAGAACCGCCGGATCATGGCCCGGGTCTTCCCCGAGCTGTTCTCGAGCCACCGGATCCGGCCGGTCGACGACTATCCCTCCCGGCTGCTCGAGGCCCTGCAGGCCGCCGCCCCCCGCCGTCCCGGCGACTGGGAGACG
Source organism: Actinomycetota bacterium (assembly GCA_030838785.1). Classification (GTDB taxonomy): domain Bacteria; phylum Actinomycetota; class Acidimicrobiia; order IMCC26256; family BP-133; genus BP-133. The sequence continues at coordinate 4,380 of JAUZEY010000108.1, forward strand.
AGCGAGCCGACGGTGATCGTCCTCACCCCCGGCGTCCACAACTCGGCCTACTTCGAGCACTCTTTCCTGGCCCGCCAGATGGGTGTCGAGCTCGTCGAGGGCCGCGACCTGGTCTGTCGCGACAACACGATCCGCATGCGCACCACCGATGGTGAGCGCCGGGTCGACGTCATCTACCGCCGGACGGACGACGACTTCATCGACCCGCTCCAGTTCCGGCCCGACTCGATGCTCGGCTGC
>JAUZEY010000117.1 GCA_030838785.1 Actinomycetota bacterium
TCGAGCATTCCGGCGAACTCGTCGTCCCAGCCTTCGCCGACGCGGCCGGCGGCCAGGCGGCGGACGGCCCCCGTCTCGATCATGGTCTCGCCGGACGGGAGGAGGCGACCGACGCCCGCCGCCTCCAGGGCGGCCGACAGCGACGGGGCATCCCCACCGCGCGCCGCGACGTGGAACCGTTTGCAGTCCTCGGGGTCGACGAGGGCGACGGCGGGACGTCCATCGGTGAGGTCGACGTCGATGATCACGACGGCGAATCTACCCAGGGGGCAGAGGTGGCCCGTGATCGGCGGGTTCCGGCACGAGGCGCCGGCGCCTCCGGAAGCCGCCCCGGCGACGGACGGCGAGGGCGGCGCCGGCCAGGGCGGCCAGGGCCAGCAGGTCGACCAGCACGGCGGCGCGCACCAGCGGGGCGCCGACGGCGGGGCGGGGGCCGACCAGCGCCGGGAGCCGGCCGTCGGGGGCGGAGGCCCCATCAGGAATGGAGGCGGCGTCGGAGGCCAGATGACCGGCGCCAGCCGATCCGGCCTTGCCCTTGGCCGCCGAGGCTGTGATCCACGGCGACGGCGCGCTGCCGCCAGGCAGGGCCAGGGCCTGCTCGTGCAGCCCGAGGGCGACGCCGGCCAGCGGGTCGACCGGCGGCACCGACACGGCGATGCTCGGCACCACCACGAGGGCGCTGGCCACGGGCCGCTCCACATGACCGATGAGCGTGTCGCCCTTTTCGACCGAGTGGCGGATCAGCGTCCTGCCCCCGTTGCGGACCTGCACGTCGCTCACCTTGTTGACGACGGTGCCGGCGTGCACGAAGGTCGTCGACCCGCCGCCGTCGAGGTTCATGGCCTCCGTCGCCCCGAGACCGATCAGGAAGTCGGTGGCCTCGAACAGCGACATCCCGACCGAGACGGCGGGCTGGCGCCCGTCCACCGTGACCAGGAGCGTGTCGCCGGCGGGCGTCCAGCCGACGACCGTGCGGGGGTGGCGGCCGTCGGTGAAGTTGTCGCCGGGATCGGTGAACCACCGCTTCCCGTCCTTGACCAGGATCGGGCTGCCTCCGACGCTCTCCTTCACCGCCTCGTCGGAGTCGAAGCGCAGCAGCGCCCGCGACGAGGCCGCCCCCCGTTGCACCCGGGCCCACAGCGAGCGCAGCGCGTCGGCACCCGCCCCTTCGCCGGCCAGCACGGCACCGCCGGCCGGAATGGGCCCGTCCATCGCGTTGTCGGACAGCGAGACCAGCTCGACCAGGGCGGTCTGGCCGAGGCGGAATTCGCCGGCCGGCTCCACGACCCGCAGCGTCAGCTCGACGCCGGGGGTGTCGGTCTTGGTCGTCGGCCCGAAGGCCGGTGTGTAGAGCACGGTCTTCCCCGCCGGGCGGGCGACGTTGACGCCGTCGACGGTGACCGCCTGCAGGTCGGTGGGGAGAAGCTTGCCGGTCCAGGAGAAGGTCTGGTCGGTGAGCCGGCCGTCGGCGGTGAGCGACAGCTGGTGGTGCGTGCTGCTCGGGGTGCGGAGCAGGGCGCCGTCGGTGACGAAGGCGCCGAGCGGCTCGCCGTCACCGATCCCGGCGAAGTCGGCGTTCACGCCGAGGACGCAGTGCACCCGGGCGCACATGCTGCTGGTGGTCTCGAGCCGGGGTTCGTCGCCGGCCACGGTGTCGTTCGACAGCACCGCCCGCAACGACACCGGCGCCCCCGCCGCGATCCGGGCCACGTTGACCAGCATGGGCGGATCCGACCGGGTGAGCACGAGATGCTCGACACCGTCGGCCGGCGTGTCCCGGCCGGTCACGGTGTAGCCCGCCGGGACCGGCATGTCGGAGGCCGAGGCCGTCCCGGGGGCGGCGAGGAGCGTCAGCACGACGGCGCCGAGCGCCGCTCCGATGGCTCTGAGCCAGGGGTATGGGTGCCGTGGGGGGCGCATCACTCCGATGATTCGGCACGGAGGGCCCCGATCCCCACCCCGAATTTGTCTGACAGGCTCAGGGTTGTGCCGATGAAGCGGTTCGCGTGAAGCTTGTCACGCACCCGTCACATTGATTGCCTCATCGCCCGGTGGAATCTCCGGTACCACGCCTCCTGGTAGGTGCAGTGGCAGACCCGGCCCGCCTCGTCCTCCCAGCGGTACACGGAATCGACGAAGAAGTTGTTGGGCCACGACGGGAGATGGGCCATGGCGACGGCCCGGCCGTGGAACCGCCAGACGGCCCCGGTCTCGTCCTCCGCCTCGATGTCCTGCTCCAGGGCGGCGAACAGGTCGGGGTGGTAACGGGCGACGTCGCGCCGCACCCGGGTCAGGTTCCGGGCCTCGCCGTCGGTCCACACCCAGCCGAAGTGGAACGTGCGGGCGTCGTCGGCCACGTCGAAGAGACCCTTCCAGGCCGGGCTGGTGTCGGGGGCCTCGAAGCCGACCTGGTTGAACATCAGGTCGTCGCCGAAGCGCATCGGGGACCACGCCACCGGCGGGTGGACGACCTCCCGCTCCGAGCGCACCTGGCGCCAGGAGCGGTCCCGGATCGGGTGGCAGTCGACGGCGTGCCGTTCACCGTTGACCACCAGTTCGCCCACGCAGTGGAGGAACTGCTCGCTGCCGCCGGGCCGCTGGGCCGGATCGGTGTCGAGGTCCTCGCCCGGCATCACGTGGCCCCGCACCAGCAGCGGGGTGACCGCGGTCTGGGTGACGTCGAACGAGGAGGCTCCGTCCCCGCTGGCGTAGGTGAGGCGCACGACCCGGCCCGGTTCGAGGAACTCGATCCGCAGCCCGTTGACGGTCGTGATGCTGGCCCTGGGGACACCCCCGACCCCGGGCGTCTCGACGATCTCCGGATAGGGCATGGTCACGATCCAGTCGAGGTGCTCGATCCCGAGCGGCAACAGGTTGTGGAGACCCCGGAAGATGCACACCCCGCCGGTGCTGAGCCCGAACACCGGCTGGCTGCGGAGGTAGACGAACACCCCGATCTCCGCCTCCGGGACCGAGAACCCGAAGTAGTGCGTATGGATCGTGTGCGGGTCCCACGTCTCGGTGGCGGACGGGCGGGGCAGCAGCAGATCGGTCTCGGGCGGGTGCGTCAGGAGCGGCATCCCCGGAGGCTAGTGACCGATCGCTCAGTCAGTCCAGCCCCAGGATCTCCGCCATCCGCTCCAGGGCCCGCAGCAGGTGGCGGGACGACGACGCCTCCTCCGACGGACCGTCGAGGCGCCCGTCGGCCGCCGCCCCCCACAGCGCCCGGGCCAGCACCGCCACGTCCGACCGGAGCTGCTCCTGCTCCGACAGCCGGGCCTCGTTCCACCAGTTCCACAGCACCACGACCCACTCGTCGCTCTCGCCGTCGGCGTCGAGCTCGGCTTCCCGGCGGCGCTGCTCGCCCCCGGTCAGCTCGGCCCAGGCGGCGGTGGCGATCTCCAGCCGCCGGTCCCACCGCTCCAGCACGTCCAGCACCTGCTCCTCCAGCCCCAGCTGATCCCCGCCATACATGCCCCCCACTGTGGCACCTGGGAGGATGGGGCCGCATGGCGCAGACGGCCCCCATCCGGTACGGAACGCCGCAGGGCCGGTGGGTGATCATCGCCGCCGTGCTCGGCTCGGGGGTGGTGTTCCTCGACGGGACGGTCGTCAACGTCGCCCTCCCGGCCATCAGCCGCGACCTCCACGCCTCCGTCCGGGGCCTGCAGTGGATGCTCGACGGCTACCTGGTGACGCTGTCGTCACTCCTCCTGCTGGGCGGCAGCGCCGGCGACCGCTACGGCCGGCGCCGGGTGTTCGTCGCCGGGCTGGCCGGCTTCGTGGCCGCCTCGGTGCTGTGCGGACTCGCCCCCACCGTCGGGTTCCTGGTCGCCGCCCGGGCCCTCCAGGGCGTGGCCGGGGCGTTGCTGGTGCCGGCCAGCCTGTCGATCATCTCGTCGGGTTTCGACCCCGGCGACCGGGGCCGGGCCATCGGCGCCTGGTCGGGCCTGGCCGCGGTGGCGGGGGCAGCCGGGCCCCTCCTCGGCGGGTGGCTGGTCGACGCCGCCTCGTGGCGGTTCATCTTCTTCCTCAACGTGCCGCTGGCGGCGGCCGCCGTCTGGCTGGCCCTCAACCACGTGCCCGAGACCCGGGACGAGGACGCCGGGCCACTCGACGTGACCGGCGCGCTGCTGGTGAGCATCGGCATCGCCCTCGTGGCCTATGCCCTCATCGAGCACGGCCGGGGGCCGGCCGTTCCCGCCGGGGTGGCCGGTGTCGCCGCCCTGGGCGCCTTCGTGGCCGCCGAGCGGCGCAGCGACCACGCGATGCTGCCCCTGACGCTGTTCCGTTCGGCTCAGTTCACCGGCGCCAACCTGGCCACGTGCGCCGTCTACGGCGCCATGAGCGCGGCGATGTTCCTCCTGGTGCTGCGACTCCAGGTGACGCTCCACTACTCGGCGCTGGGGGGCGGGGCGTCGCTGCTGCCCTTCACCGTCCTCATGGTCACGCTGTCGGCCCGGGTCGGCGCCCTGGCCCAGCGGATCGGCCCCCGGCTTCCGATGACCGTGGGGCCGCTCCTGTCGGCCGGCGGGCTGCTGCTGTTCGCCCGCATCGAGCCCGGCGACCACTACGTCACCGCCGTCCTGCCGGCGGCGGTCCTGTTCGGGCTGGGGATGACGGTCACCGTGGCGCCGCTCACGGCCGCCGTCCTCGGCGCCGTCGACAGCCGGCGGGCCGGCGTCGCCTCGGGGGTGAACAATGCCGTCGCCCGCCTCGCCGGCCTCCTCGGCATCGCGCTGATCCCGGCGCTGGCCGGGATCGACAACGGCGCCGGCCTCGCCCGCAGCCTCGATCACGGCTACGCCGGGGCGATGCGGATCTCGGCCGCGCTCTGCGCCGCCGGCGGCGTCGTCTCGTGGCTGTTCGTGCGGACGGCGGCCGCCGTGCACCCGGTCACCCACCCGGCGACCATCCACGCCTGCCATGACCCGGCCTGCGCCCACGCCGCCCAGACATCCTGACGGGGCGGCTGTCCTCCGCCGGCGCCCGGTGGCCCGACCACTAGCGTCGGGCCGATGAGGATGCGGTTCGACCCCCCGGGCGACCCGGGCGCCTACCCGTTCACCCACCGGCTCCGGGTCCGCTTCTGCGAGACCGACGCCATGGGAGTGGTCCATCACGCCTCCTATCTCGCCTACCTCGAGGAGAGCAGGGTGGAGTACCTCCGGGCCCTCGGCCGGCCCTACGACCGGCTCCGGGCCGACGGCGTCGAGTTCCCGGTGGTGGAGGCGGCGCTGCAATACCGCCGACCGCTGCGCTTCGACGACGTGGTCGACGTCGCCGTCCTGATCGGCGCCGCCGGCGGAGCCACCTTCCAGATGGACTACCTCGTCGGCTGCGACGGGGAGACGAAGGCCACCGGAGTGACCGTCCACGGCGTGGTCGACGGCCAGGGCCGCCCGACCCGGGTGCCGGGCTGGCTGCGGGAGCTCGCCCCGGGCTGACGGCAGAACCGGCTGAGCTGTCCCTCGCTGCGCTCGGGCTTTGCCAGCTACTCCCGGCAGTCGACGCAGAGGTCGGAGCCGGGGGCGAACTGCGTCAGCGTCCGGCGCATGTTGCACCCCGGGCAGACCTTGCTGGTCAGTGGCGGCGGCGCCTTCGGGGCCGGCGCCGGCTTCGGGGCGATCTTGCGGGGAGCCGGCCGGGGCGGCGGCGCCCTCTCGGCCGACGACCCCCGGCCGGAGGAGGCCCCGGCGCTGCGCCGGGGCGTGGGCGACGACTCGGAGACGGGCTGCGCCGGCACGGGGAAGGGCGCCGAGGCCAGCGACAGGCCGACCGCATCGAAGGTCTCGGAGACGTCGTCGGGCACCGTTTCGTACCAGTGCCCGGTCTCCAGGTGGCCGGGGATCCGTCCCTCGCTGCGGACGTAGTCGTTGGGCCGCGACCCGCCCGCCAGCCGGTACCCGACCACCCACCGGTTGCGGGCCCACCGCACGACGTAGAGGTGGGGCGGCGCCCACACCGCGGCGGCGACCTGCGTGGGCCCGTGGGCGGCGATGGCCACCGGCGCCGCCGCCTGCACCATTCCGAGCAGGCGCAGGGCCGCCGCCCCCGCGTCGCCCCGGACGGGGTCGACGAGCCGGAAGGTACGGCCGGTGATCTCCAGCGCCAGGCCCTCGTCGGAGAGCCGGGTGACCGCCTCGGCGAACGGGTCTGTCTCCTCCATCGACACCGAGGGCACCCTACCGTTCCGGAAGGACCCGAGGGGACGGGAACGGGCCGTTGCAGGCAGACTGCCCGGATGCCGGAAGTCGACGTCCACCGGATCTTCGACCGTTTCGCCCACATCTACGACACGGGCTGGCTGCAGCGGGCCCTCTACGCCGCGGTGCAGGAGCGGGCGCTGGCCGAGCTCCGGGCGCTCCACCCGCAGTCCGTCCTCGACGTCGGCTGCGGCACCGGGATCTTCGCCGCCCGCCTCGACCGGGAGCTCGTCCCGGGCGGGGTGGCGGGCTGCGACCTGTCGGGCGGGATGCTGGCCGAGGCCGCCGCCCGCAGTCGGGGGGTCGGGTGGGTGCGGGGCGATTCGGCCCGGCTCCCCGTCCGCACCGGCAGCGTCGACGCCGTCGTGTGCACGCAGGCGTTCCACTTCTTCGACCAGCCGGCGGCCTGGGCCGAGTTCCGCCGGGTCCTGATCCCCGGCGGCCTGGCCCTGGTCGGGATGATCAACCCCAGGACCGAGGGCGGCAGCCGCCTCCTCAACCGGGTGAGCACGGCCACGGCGAAGACCCGGGTCAACTGGCCGACCACGCCGGAGATGCGCCGTCTGGCCACCGACGCCGGCTTCGAGGTCACGGCTCAGCACGAGGTCGACTGGCGGTTCCGCCGCACGGTGCCGCTGGTCCTGACCGTCGGACGGGCGCCGGCGGCCTGAGCAGCCCCGACCGCGCCATCAACTTCCCAGGAGTCTCCCCGGCCAGTCTGAGGGGCAGGGCCGAACATCAGGGCATGCGCCACTACCTGGTCGTCGCCAACCGGACCCTCGACAGCCCCGCCCTCGAGGCGTGGGTGGCGAGCCGTCTGGTCGAGGAACCCGTCCACGTCCACCTCGTCGTCCCGCCCACCCGGACCGAGGGCCGCATCCGGTGGGCGGAGGAGGAAGCCCGGGACAACGCCCGCCAGCGCCTGGCCCGGGCCCGGTCCCGCCTCCGCTCCATCGGCGCCCTCGTCGGGGGCGAGATCGGCCCCGAGGACCCGCTGGCAGCGGTGGCCGCCGCCCTCCGCCGCTGCCCCTATGACCTCGCCCTCGTCGCCGGCTGACCCTGTGCGGGCTCCTTGGCGGGCTCCTTGGCGGGCTACTTGTAGGCGGCGAACTCCCGTCCGAAGGTGTCGCGGGCGATGATGGCCTTCATGATCTCGGCCGTGCCGTCGCCGATCTCGAAGCCGACGATGTCGCGGTGGCGCTGGGCGTACGGGAGGTCATTCCCGTAGCCCGTCCAGCCGTGGAAGAGCAGGCAGGAGTGGATCGCCTCCACCGCCTGCTTCGGCCCGAGCCACTTGGCCATGGCCCCTTCCATCGTGTGACCCAGACCGGCGTCGGCCCGGGCCAGGGCCTCGTAGGCCACGAGCCGGGTGGCGTGGAGCAGGGCCAGGTGCTCGGCGATCGGGAAGGCCACGCCCTCGTGGCGGGCCAGCGGCTTCCCGAAGGTGGTGCGCTCCTTGGTGTAGGCCACCGTCTCGTCCAGGGACTGCTGCGCCGTGCCGACGCAGCCGAGAGCGATGATGGCCCGGTTGAAGTCGAACGACTTCATGGCGCCGACGAACCCCGACCCCTCCTCGCCCAACTGGTTGGAGGCCGGCACCCGCACGCCGTCGAAGAACAGCGACCCCCGCTGGACGAGCTTGCCGCCGACGCTGTCGTAGACCTGGCGGGTCACGCCGGGCCGGTCGAGGGGGACGAGCACCATGCTGATGCCGGCCGCCCCCGGACCGCCCGTCCGGGCGAAGACGACGCAGGCGTCGGCCAGCCCGGCGAAGGTGCACGACGCCTTCTCCCCCGACAGCACGAGGTCGCCGCCGTCCCGCCGGGCGGTGACGGAGAGCCGGGCGGCGTCGGAGCCGACGCCGGGCTCGGTGAGGGCGAAGGCTACGACCTGCTCCCCGGAGGCCACGCCGGGCAGCCACTCCTTGCGGATCTCGTCCGAGCCCAGGGCCAGGAGGCCGGAGCTGATGGCGGCCAGCTGGAGGAACGACGTCACGTTGAAGTCGGCCCGGCCGATCTCCTCCGCCGCCACGCCGAGCGACACGTGACGGCCGCCGGAGCCGCCGAACTCGGCCGGGATCAGCATCCCGAGCACGCCGAGGTCGCCGAGCTCCACCACCCGCTCCCGGGGGAACGGCTCCGACTCCCACCGGGCATAATCGCCGGCCAGCCGTTCAGTGGCGTAGCGCCGGACCGTCTCCCGTAACAGCTCGTCTTCTTCTGTCCAGCTGAAGTCCATGCCGGATGTCTACCCCAGCGGTTTACCCCAGCGCCGCCACCGACACGATCGGGCGGGCGGGCGGGTTGCCGCCCAGCGAACCGAGGAACGGCTTGTTGGAGAAGTCGAAGATGCCGCCGTCCTCGCCGACCATCAGGTAGCCGTCGGCGAAGCGGACCATGCCCGTCACCGGCTTGTTCAGCTTGGTGCCGCCCATCGAGCCCTTGAAGTCGGCCTGGAAGGCGAAGATGCCGCCGTCCGACGCCACCAGCCAGTAGCCGACACCGTCGCCGTCCGGCACCAGCGACTGCACCGGGGCGTTGAGGTTCTTCCCGCCCATCGAGCCGTAGAAGTGGGCGTCCCCGAAGGCGAAGATGCCGCCGTCGCTGGCCACCATGTAGTAGCCCTTGCCGGTCGTGGTCGGGATCGAGTCGAGGACGGGCCCGTTGAGCGTCACCTTCGACATGTCGCCGTAGAAGGCGGCGTCGCCGAAGTTCATGACCCGGCCCTTGTTGGTGAAGATCCAGTAGCCCCTACCGGTCGGCGTGGCCGAGAGGCTGGTGACGGTCTCGCCCTTGGCCAGGCCGGCGGCGGCCGGCGCCCCGAAGGAGACGGCGTCGCCCCGGGTCGTGACCACGCCCCGGTCGGTGACGACCCAGTAGCCGTTGCCGCTCGGCGTCGGCTCGAGGTCGACGGCGCTGCTGCCGGCGGCCGGGGTGGCGCCGCCGTAGGCGCCGGCGTCGCCGAAGTTGTAGACGGCGCCGTCGGAGCCGACCATCCAGTAACCGGCCTTGACCCCGGCCGGCCCGACGGACGGGCCGCCGTTGCCGCCACCGTTGCCGCCGCCGTTGCCGTTGCCCGCCGGCTGCGTGGTGGGGGGCTGCGTCGCCGGCGGCTGCGTGGTGGGCGGAGCGGTGGTGGCCGTGGTGGTCGGCGTCACGCCCGGCGGCAGTGTCGTCGTGGTGGGGGGCGGGTCACCGGCGTTGCCGAAGCGGACGACGCCCTGGGCCACGATGGTGACCGTGGCGTCACCGGAGCGTTCGAAGTCGCCGCCGACCGTCACCGCCGAGGCACTCACCTCGATGTCGAAGACGCCGTGGCCGAAACCGCCCGCCACGTAGGGGGCCCAGGCCTGCATGGTGCCGTTGGCCGGGTCGAAGGCCACGAGGTGGACGTGGCTCTGCCCGTCGACGGTGGTGAAGTGCCCGCCGGCGTAGACCAGTGCCGAGCTGACCGCCACGGCCTGGAAGTCGCCGTCGGCCCGGTGCTCCCAGACGAGGGGGCCGATCCCGGCGGTGCTGTAGGCCTGGAGGCGGTTCCCGTCCTTGGAGCTGCCCCGCTCGGCGAGGAACACCTTGCTCCCGTCGGCGGAGACGGCCAGTTGGACGACCATGGCCTGCGGAAGCGGCTTCCAGGGGGTGGCCACGCCGGTGGTCACGTCGACGGCGGCCGCCTTGGAGCGGGTCAGGCTGCCGACCTTGGTGAAGGCGCCGGCGATGTAGACCGTGGCCTGGTCGGGTGAGAGCCCCAGGGTGGCGACGTAGGTGTCGACGTTGGGGTTCCAGTCCTCGACGAGCCCGGCGGCGGTGTTGACGCTGGCCAGGTTGTTGCGGGGAACGCCGCTGATGGAGACGAACGCCCCGCCGATGAAGAGGCGGTTGCTGGACAGGGCCAGGGAGTTGACGGCGGCACTGGGCGAGGCCCGGAACGTCGTGTCGACGGCGCCGGTGGCGGCGTCGAGGCGGGCCAGGCGCACCTCGGAGACCGGTACTCCGGAGGGACCGGTGACGTGGGTGAAGATCCCGCCCATGTAGAGCTGCCCGGCGTCGGAGGCGAAGGCGTCGACCTCGCCGTCGGCGTTGGCCACGAAGTTCGGGTCGAGGACGCCGTTGCCGTCGAGGGCGGCCACGTTCAGGCGGGTGACGCCGTTGACGCTGGTGAACTCGCCACCGGCGAAGACCTGGGCTCCGGCGGGCTGCGTGGAGACAGCGTGGACGGTGGATGCCGCCCGGGCGTCGAAGGCGGTGTCGACCGCGCCCGACGAAGCGTTCAGGGCGGCCAGGAAGCGGCGGTTGGCGCCGCCGATGTTCGAGAACGCTCCGGCGGCGTAGAGCCGCGCGCCGTCGGCGGAGAGGCCGAAGGCGAGGACGTCGCCGTCGGCGCCGGGGTTGAAGCCGCCGTCGACCGAGCCGCTGTCGGCCGTGGACAGCGCGGCGAGACGGCTGCGGGCCTGCCCGCCCAGCTTGGAGAAGCCGCCGCCGACGAAGAGGCGCGACCGGTCGGCGGTCATGGTGAGGCTGGCCACGGCCCCCCCCTCGGCGTCCACCGACCAGGTGCCGTCGAGGGCGCCGGCGCCGGTCGGGCTGAGGACGGCCAGGCCGGTCTTGGCCGCGGCGCCCATGTGGGTGAAGCTCCCGCCGGCGAAGACCCGGCCGTCGGCGGCGGTGGCCAGGGCGGCGACCGTCCTGGCCGGCGTCGTGGGGGTGGCGGCCACGGTGTCGGGCGCCGGGTTCCACGTGGCGTCGACGGCGCCGGTGGCGGTGTCGACGGCGGCCAGGCCCGAGCGGCTGACCCCGCCGATGGTGGTGAACGTCCCGCCCACGTAGAGCCGGCTGCCGTTGGGCGACAGGGCGAGCGAGTCGACCCCCTGACCGAGGGCGGTGGCGGCGAACGGAGCCGGCAGCTGCACGCCGTTGGTGTTGGTGACCAGCAGGCCGTTGGCCGCCACGCCGCGGGCGGTGGTGAACTCGCCGCCGGCGTAGATGCGGCTTCCGGACGGGTCGGGGACGATGGCCCGGATCGGGAGGTCGGTGTTGGGGTTCCAGTTCCCGATCCTGCCGTTGGCCAGGATCTGGGCGCCGTTGTGCTTCGACTGCGTGCCGTCGGCGTCGGTGGTGACGTGGACGAAGTCGCCGCCGATGTACCAACCGCCTTTCCCGTCCGGCACGGTCACGTAGACGTGGCCGTCGACCTTGGCGAAGCTGGCCGGCAGGGTGCCGGTGGCGGCGTCGAGCTGCACGCCGAAGCCGGTGTTGGGCCCGACCTGGTCGAACGTGCCGCCGAGGTAGGTCCGACCCCCGGCCTCGAG
>JAUZEY010000125.1 GCA_030838785.1 Actinomycetota bacterium
GTGGGTGAGGGACCGGCCGTGCTGCTCGTCGCCGGACGGGGGATGACGGTGGACGGGTGGTGGTCGACGATCCCGGTGCTGGCCCGTTCGTTCCGGGTGATCACCTTCGACAACCGTGACACCGGGCAAAGCACGCCCATGGCCTGGCCCTACTCGGTGGCGCAGATGGCCGAGGACGCCGTGGCCGTCCTTGACGCCGCCGGCGAGCAGCGCGCCCACGTGTACGGCATCTCGCTCGGCAGCCTGGTGGCGCAGGAGGTGGCCCTCCGGCATCCCGACCGGGTCCACGCCCTCGTCCTCGGGGCCAGCTCCGCCGGCGGGTTCGCCGCCTATATGCCCACCGCGTTCGTGGAGACGTTCTTCGCCCGTGCCGGGGCCATGACGCTCGAAGAGGCGGACTGGGCCGCCGTCTCCATCACCTATGCCGAGAAGACCCGCCGGCTCCACTCGGAGCGCATCTTCGCCGACATCGCCCATCGGGCCAACTCCCCCGTCCAACCCCTCGCCAGCCTCCACCAGGCCGCCGCCGTGGCGGCGCACGACACGTACGACCGGCTCGACCGGATCAGCGCCCCGACGCTCGTTGTCCACGGTGAGCAGGACGTCGTGGTCCGGCCCGCCAATGCGCTGGTGCTGGCCGAGAGGATCCCCGGCGCCCAGCTGCAGACGTGGCCGGATGCCGGCCACATGTACATCATCGACGAACCCCGGGCCGATGAGGAGGTCGCACGCTTCCTCCTGCGCCACTCCGCCGTCTCGCCCCCGCCGGACGTCGCGGCTGCCGCTTCAGGCCCCAAAAAGACCGTCTGACCAGCATCTATGCCGTGGTCGGTTGATCAACCTGGTTTTGGATTAGCGTGTCGTTGACACGACAAGATCCCTGACGTGTCGGGCCAGCGACGTCGGCTGGCTCGGGAGCGATGCTCCGGACCCTGGCAGCGTGTGGTGCAACGCCCCGATGCCAGGAGATCCCGTCGAGTGTCATACCCGTGACGCCACTCACCGTTGCCCCATCCGCGCCCGGAACAGGCGCCGCGGCGGGAGGCGGGCTGACCTCGGAGGAGGCCGCCGCCCGCCTGGGGCGGAACGGTCCCAACGTCCTGCCGGTCGTCCCGCCGCCGCCCGCCTGGCGGTTGCTGGCCGGTCAGATGACCCACTTCTTCGCCGCCATGCTGTGGGCGGCCGGGCTTCTCGCCATCGTGGCCGGCATGCCCGCCCTGGGGGTCGCCATCTTCGTCGTGGTGGTGGTGAACGGCACCTTCGCCTTCCTCCAGGAGCACCGGGCGGAGCGGGCCGCCGAGAGCCTCCGGGACCTCCTCCCTCGCCGGGCCACCGTCCGCCGGGACGGGGCGACCGCCACCGTCGACGCCGCAGACCTCGTGGCCGGGGACGTCGTGGTCCTGGAGGCCGGCGACCGGGTCAGCGCCGACGCCATCCTGCTCGACGCCCGGGCGCTGGCCGTCGACACGTCGCTCCTGACCGGCGAGAGCGTCCCGGCCAATCCCGGCACCGGTGAGGAGATCTTCGCCGGCAGCTACGTGGTGGAGGGCGAGGGTGAAGCCGTCGTCTCGGCCACGGCCGGCGCCACCCGCCTGGCCGGCATCGCCCGTCTCACCTCGGCCGGGTCCCGCCCCACCAGCCCCCTCAACCACGAGCTCCACCGGGTGGTGCGGCTCGTGGCCCTGATCGCCGTCGGCATCGGGGGGACATTCTTCGGCGTCGCCCTCGCCCTCGGCACCCCCGCCGCCGAGGGCGTCCTGTTCGCCATCGGGGTCACGGTGGCCCTCGTCCCCGAGGGCCTTCTCCCCACCGTCACGCTGTCCCTCGCCCGGGGCGCGCAGCGGATGGCCCGGCGCCATGCCCTCGTCCGCCGTCTCGAGTCGGTGGAGACGCTCGGGTCGGTCACCTTCATCTGCACTGACAAGACCGGCACCCTGACCCGCAACCAGATGGCCGTGGTCGAAGTCTGGACCCCGGCCGGCCGGGCCACGGTGAAGGGCGACGGCTACGCCCCCGTCGGCGTCGTGACGGTCGACGAGACCGCCCGAGCGGCGGTGTTCGACCTGGCCTCCGACGCCTCGCTCTGCTCGACGGGAAGGGTCGTGGCCGGCCCCGGAGGAGCGCCCGGCGGGAGCCCGTCGGACGACTGGGTGGCCCAGGGCAACCCGATGGAAGCGGCCATCGTGGCCTTCGGCCACCGGGTCGGAACCGGGCCCGACCGCGTCGCCGACGGCGCCCGGTTCCCGTTCGACCCCCGCCGGCGCCGGATGTCGGTGGTCGACGGCGACCGGCTGATCGTCAAGGGCGCACCCGACTCCGTCCTCCCCCGTTGCGTTGATCCGGGGGACGCCGGCGACGAGGTGCAGCGCCTGGCCGATCGGGGACTGCGCGTCCTGGCCGTCGCCGCCCGCCCCCATGTCGCCCCCGGGGACGGCGCCGACCCCGACGAGCTCGAACGGGACCTGACCCTCATCGGTCTCCTCGGGTTCGAGGACCCGCCCCGCCCGTCGGCCGCCGGGGCCGTGGCCGCCTGCCGCCGGGCCGGGATCCGCCTGGCCATGATCACGGGTGACCACCCGGTGACGGCCCGGGTCATCGCCGGGCAGGTGGGTCTCCTCGGCGACGACGGCCTCGTGATCGAGGGCCGGGACCTCCCCGCCGACCTCGAGGCTCTCGGCCGCCTCATCGACCACGACGGCATCGTCATCAGCCGGGTGTCGCCCGAGGACAAGCTCCGGATCGCCAACGCCCTTCAGGCCCGGGGCCACGTGGTGGCCATGACGGGCGACGGCGTCAATGACGGGCCCGCCCTGCAGGCGGCCGACATCGGCGTGGCCATGGGCCGCTCCGGCACCGACGTCGCCCGGGAAGCGGCCGATCTCGTCCTCCTCGACGACGACTTCGCCACGGTCGTGGCGGCGATCGCCGAAGGCCGGGCCACGTTCGCCAACGTGCGCCGCTTCCTCACCTACCACCTGACCGACAACGTCGCCGAGTTGACCCCGTTCGTGGTGTGGGCGCTCTCCGGCAGCCGCTTCCCGCTGGCCATCGGCGTGCTGCAGATCCTCTGCCTCGACATCGGCACCGACCTCCTGCCCGCCCTCGGCCTCGGCGCCGAACCGGCCCGGGCCGGAGTGCTCGACCAGCCGCCGGTCACGGGCCACCTCCTCGACCGCACCGTCCTCTGGCGGGCGTTCGGGCTGCTGGGCCCGGTCGAGGCGGTCTTCGAGATGCTGGCCTTCGTGGCCGGCCTGCTGGCCGCCGGATGGCGGCCGGGCGAGGGCTTCCCCACCGGCCACGCGCTGCTCCCGGCGTCCGGCGCCGCCTTCGCCGCCGTCGTGCTGGCCCAGATGGGCAACGCCTTCGCCTGCCGCAGCACGGTCCGGCCGGCCTGGCGGATCCCCCTGTCCGAGAACCGGTTCCTGGTCGGCGCGGTGCTGGCCGAACTGGTCCTCCTGGCCGGCTTCCTGTTCATCGGCCCGGTGGCCGGCCTCCTCGACCAGGCCCCGCCGGCTCTGCCCGCCGCCGCGGTGGCGCTCGCCGCCGGCCCCGCCGTGCTGCTGGCCGACGGGCTGGCCAAGTGGTGGTGGCGTTCCCGGCGATCGTGACCCGGAGGCTTCAGACGGGCGGGCTGAGGCGGCGCACTTCCCGGGCGATCTCCCGGTCCTCGCGGGCGCCGACGACGAGGACCCGGGCTGGGCTGTCGCCGGTGGCGATGTCCCGATCGGTCGAGCTGGTCCCGGCGTTGCGGTCCAGGTCGAGGGTCACGCCGAGGAAACCCAGGCCCGCGCATGTCTGCTCCCGCACCGGCGCCGAGTTCTCCCCCACGCCGCCGGTGAAGACGACGGCATCGAGCCCTCCCATGGCGGCGGCCATGGCGGCCACTGCGCCTCGGAGCCGATGGATGTAGACGGCGATGGCCAGTTGGGCACGCTCGTCGCCCTGCTCCGCGGTCGCCAGGACCCGGCGCATGTCGCCCGAGGTGCCGGTGAGACCGAGGAGGCCCGATTCCCGATCGAGAGCCCGTTCGACATCGTCGATCGAGAGCCCACCGTGGCGCTGCACCCAGATGAGCACCCCGGGGTCGACCGACCCCGACCGGGTGGCCATGACCAGACCATCCAGGGGAGTGAACCCCATGGTCGTGTCCACGGGGACGCCGCCGCTCACCGCCGCCAGTGACGCGCCGGCCCCCAGGTGGCAGGTCACCAGCCGAAGGTGTTCCGGGGGACGGTCGAGCAGTTGGGCCCCCCGCCGGCTGGCGTAGGCGTGGCTGAGCCCGTGGAAGCCGAAGCGTCGGATCCCCCACTCAAATGACCAGCGGTGGGGCAGCGCGTAGGTCGCCGCCGCCGGCGGGAGGGCGGCGAAGAAGGCGGTGTCGAAACAGGCGACCACCGGGATGCGGGGCCGGAGGTGCAGCAGCGCACCCAAAGCGACCAACGCCGGGGGGTTGTGGAGCGGCGCCAGGTCGGCCACCTGCTCGAGGCGTTCGAGGACATCCCCGGCCACTAGCGTGCTCTGCCGGAACGAGGGCCCCCCGTGCACGAAACGGACGCCGGCGGCGGCGACGGCCGGCGCCCGGGCCAAAAAGCCCTCGATCTCCTTGCTCTCGGCCTGGCCCTCCACCGAGGGGACCTCGTGTTCGTCGACCACCCCGTCGGCCGGATCCAGCACCGAGAGCTTGAGGCTGCTCGATCCGGGATTGACGACGAGGACCTGCACGCTCAGTGGGGCCAGACCCAGTCCGCCACTTCCGGCGTGTCCTCGCCGTGGCTTCGGGTCCAGGCCCGGGCCGATGCCCGCTTGTCGACCATGATCTGGCGCACCCGGGCGGCGCGTTCGCCCAGGGACGGCACCCGATCGATGACGTCCATGACCAGGTGGTAGCGGTCGAGGTCGTTGAGCATGACCATGTCGAAGGACGTGGTGGTGGTGCCTTCCTCCTTGTAACCCCGGACGTGGAGGCCGGCGTGGTTGGTCCGGCGGTAGGTGAGGCGATGAATGAGCCAGGGGTAGCCGTGGTAGGCAAAGACCACCGGCCGGTCGGGGGTGAAGATGGTGTCGAACTCCCGGTCGGAGAGTCCGTGCGGGTGCTCGCTGGGCGGCTGGAGGCGCATGAGGTCGACCACGTTCACCACCCGCACGGCCACGTCCGGCAGGTACTGGCGGATGAGGTCGGCGGCGGCCAGCGTCTCGAGGGTCGGGACGTCGCCGGCACAGGCGAGGACGACATCGGGTTCCCGGCCTTCGTCGGTGGAGGCCCAGTCCCAGATACCGAGCCCCCGGGCGCAATGCAGTAACGCCTCTTCCATCGTGAGCCAGGTGGGGCTCGGCTGCTTGCCGGCCACCACGACATTCACGTACTGCCGGCTCCGGAGGCAGTGGTCGGCCACCGACAGCAGGCAGTTCGCATCCGGCGGGAGGTAGACCCGCACCACCTCGGCCCGCTTGTTCACCACGTGGTCGATGAAGCCCGGATCCTGATGGGACAACCCGTTGTGGTCCTGCTGCCACACGTGGGAGCTGAGCAGGTAGTTGAGGGAGGCGATGGAACGGCGCCAGCCGAGCTGGCTCGACACCCTGAGCCACTTGGCGTGCTGGTTGAACATCGAGTCGACCAGATGGGTGAAGGCCTCGTAGCAGTTGAACATGCCGTGGCGCCCCGTCAGGAGATAGCCCTCGAGCCATCCCTGGCAGGTGTGCTCGGAGAGGATCTCCATCACCCGCCCGTCCGGCGCCAGGTGCTGGTCGACCGGCCGCGTGACACCGTTCCACTGCTTGTCGGTCGCCTCGTAGACGGCGCCCAGCCGGTTCGACTCCGTCTCGTCGGGGCCGAAGAGCCGGAAGTTCCGCTGCGTCTCGTTGGCCCGCATGACGTCGCGCAGGAACCGCCCGAGCACCCGGGTCGGTTCCGACCGGGGGGATCCGGGCGCCTTGACCTCCACGGCGTAGTCGCCGACGTCGGGCAGATCGAGGTCGCGCAGCAGCGCACCGCCGTTGGCGTGAGGGTTGGCGCCCATCCGCCGGGTACCGACGGGACAGAGCGAGACGACCTCGGGCCGGGGGCGGCCCTCGGCGTCGAAGAGCTCCTCGGGGCGGTAACTGCGCATCCACACCTCGAGGGCGGCGAGATGGCCGGGGTTCGTGCGCACCTCCGTCAAGGGCACCTGGTGGGCCCGCCACGTTCCCTCCATCGGCAGCCCGTCGACCTCGACCGGGCCCGTCCAGCCCTTCGGGGAGCGCAACACCAGGACCGGCCAGCGGGGTCGCCGGCCGCCGCCACCCGAGCGGGCGTGGTCCTGGATGCGGGCGATCTCGTCGAGGATCTCGTCGAGGGCGGCCGCCATCTGCCGGTGCATGACGGCCGGATCATGGCCTTCCACCACGTAGGGGCGGTGCCCGTAGCCCTCGAGGAGGCGCTCGAGGTCTCCGGCCTCGAGACGGTCGAGGACGCTGGGATTGGCGATCTTCCAGCCGTTGAGGTGGAGGATCGGGAGCACGGCACCGTCGTGGACGGGGTCGAGGAACTTGTTCGAGTGCCACGACGCCGCCAGCGGCCCCGTCTCCGCCTCCCCGTCGCCGACGACGCAGGCGACCAGGAGTCGGGGGTTGTCGAAGGCGGCCCCGTAGGCATGGGACAGGGAATAGCCGAGCTCGCCCCCCTCGTGGATCGAGCCCGGCGTCTCCGGCGCGGCGTGGCTCGGGATCCCGCCGGGAAACGAGAACTGTCGGAACAGACGGCGCATCCCGTCGGCATCCCGGGAGATGGCCGGGTAGACCTCGCTGTAAGTCCCCTCCAGCCAGGTGTTGGCCACCATCCCCGGACCGCCGTGTCCCGGCCCGCAGACATAGATCGTGTCCAGGTCCCGCTCGACGATGACCCGGTTGAGGTGGGCGTACACGAAATTGAGCCCCGGTGTCGTCCCGAAGTGCCCGAGGAGACGGGGCTTCACGTCCTCCGGCCGCAAGGGCTCAGCCAGCAGCGGGTTGTCGAGCAGGTAGATCTGCCCGACCGAGAGATAGTTGGCGGCCCGCCACCATGCGTCGAGGCGGGCCAGGTCGGCATCCGTCGCGGGCTTCGACTGCAAGCGGCGGTCCATTGCCGTCTCCTGGACGTAGGGATCTCAAACCACACGCTGCCAGGGTCTGGAGCACCGCTTCGGAGCCAGTCAGAGCTGACCCGCCACTTCGGGTCGACCCGCTCACCGTACACCGGACCGGGCGGCGGAGGACCGGGACCTTCGACCCTTCTCGAGGTGACCACGGGCACTGTCGGCGCCAGGCACCGGCGCGCACCATGGGCTGTCCTACCAGCAGCGAGGAGCCAACCATGGCGGAGGGCCTTGAATTCAGCGAGATCACCCGGGAGGAATGCCTCGAGTTACTCTCCGAGCGGTCGCTGGGGCGCCTCGGAGTGATCGACGACGGTCGGCCGCTCATCTTCCCGGTCAATTACGCCGTCGACGGCGAGGCGATCGTGTTCCGAACCGACCCCGGCCTCAAACTGCTTCGTACGCCCTTGCGCCATGTGGCCTTCGAGGTCGACGAGGAGGATCTGGAGGCGGGAACCGCCTGGAGCGTCCTCGTGCAGGGCCACGCCTTCGAGATCACCCGGGCGATCGATCACCGTTCCGAGGCGCGACGGCACCTCGCGTTGTCACCGTTGGCCCCAGGGGAGAAAGACCACTGGCTCCAGATCGAAGCCGACGACATCACCGGCCGGCGTCTACGGCCCCCGACCCCGGATCGAGCGGGATCTGTCCTTGTTCCCCCGAGGTCGAAGGCCCCGGGGACGACGACGGACGGAATCACCCGAACATGACCTCGCTCACATCGATAGAGACGATGAGCGGCTCCTCGAGCACAGCGTCAAGCAGATCGCTCATGGAGCGAGCGTCGCGCCGCTCCCGTGCGGGTCGCTAGCGTCATCTGACTACGTCGCGGCTGGCGTACCTGTCTGCCCGTCGATCCGGGCGAGGATGCGTTCCGAAGCGTCCCGGAGTTGTCGGAGCTCCGCGGTGCTGAAGGCGTCGATGACCAGGGCCCGCACCGCCTCCACATGCGCCGGCGCGCTGGCCACCAACCTGGCGTAGCCCTCGTCGGTCAGGATGGCGTTGGTGAATCGCCCGTCCGAGGCATCGGTTTCACGGCGGAGCAGGCCGCGCGTCTCGAGCCGCTTCGCGAGGTGCGACAGCCGGGAGAGCGACTGGTTGGTCACGATGGCCAGCTCGCTCATCCGCAACGTGTGGTTGGGCTCCTCGGACAGCCTCACCAGCGTGTGGTACTCGATGTAGCTCAGGTCGGCGTCCCGTTCGAGCTGACATTCGAGGGCCCAGGTGAGCCTGTGCATGACGAAGGCGATGGCGCGCCAGGCCGCCTCCTCCTCGGCGTTCAACCAGCGCGTCGTCTTGGTCCGTCGGGGCATCGAGCCATTGTACGGGCCGAAACCGGCTGTTCACTTGACCGTTCAAGTCATCGGGGCATAGGTTGACTTGAAGGTTCAAGTGATGAGCAAGGTCCGGGAGGAGGCAGTGCCGGCCGTGACCCCGTTGAGCGCACTGTCCGTCCACGAACTGGCCGTCGACACGACCGTGCTCCCCGGGCCCGGCGTTTGGGGCTCCCTCGTGGGGCGTGGGCGCGAGGTCCAACTGACCGACTCCTTTTTGGACCGGGCCGCCGTAGACGGCGGGGCATTGTGGTTCATCGGCGACCCCGGGGTCGGCAAGACCGTGTTGCTGAAGGCTGCGACGGACGCGGCGGCGGAGGCGGGAACACGGATCCTGTGGGGGGCCGGGGCGGAGTTCGAGGCCGACCTCGCCTTTTCAGCGCTCAATCAGCTGCTCTCACCGATCCATGACTCACTCGAGCGGCTGCCCGGCGTACACCGTGATGCGCTCTTGCGGGCGCTGGGGTTCAGCGATGGGCCACCCCCGGATCGCCTGGTCGTGTCGACCGCCACGATGGCGCTGCTGCGCCAGGCCGCAGAGGCGCAACCGTTGCTGCTGGTCGTCGACGACGTCCACTGGCTCGATCGGGCCAGCGCCGCCGTGCTGGGGTTCGTGGCCCGCCGACTGGCCGGGAGCCGGGTCGGCCTCATCGCCGCCTCGCGGACCTCGACCGAGAGCTTCTTCGGGGGCGAGGGGCTCACGGCGTACGAGCTGCCCCCGCTCGACGACGATGCCTCCGCCCGTCTGCTGGATGCCCGGTTCCCGACTTTGGCCACCAGGGTTCGTCGGCGCGTGCTGGCCGAAGCGGAAGGGAACCCGCTCGCCCTTCTGGAGCTGCCGGCGGCGCTCAACCGGCGGTTCGGCTCGGTGCGTGTCCTCCCGGCGGTGTTGCCGCTCGGTCGGCGGCTGCAGGCGCTGTACGGGTCTCGTGTCGCCGAACTGCCGCCGGAGACCCGGCGGATGCTCCTGCTGGCGGCCTTGGACAGCACCGGCGATCTGCGAACGCTCAAAGCCGCCTGGCGAGCCGGCAACGTCGAAGACCTGGCGCCGGCAGAGCGGGCCGGCCTGGCCTCGGTCGATGACCGCACGCATCGAGTGGCGTTCCACCACCCTCTTGTCCGCTCGACCGTGGTGGAGCTGTCCACCGACAGTGAACGTCGTGAGGCCCATCGTGGCCTGGCCGAAGCGCTGGTCCACCAGCCGGAGCGCCACGCCTGGCATCTCGCCGACGCCGCCGTCGAATCCGACGAGCATGTCGCGGGCCTGCTCGAGCAGGCCGGCGGGGGGGCGCTCCATCGGGGCGACGCCAACCGAGCGGTGGCGGCCCTGCTCCGAGCGGCCGACCTCAGCCCGAGGGG
>JAUZEY010000126.1 GCA_030838785.1 Actinomycetota bacterium
CGGAGACACGTCTGCTCCGGGCCGACGACCCCGAGGGCACCTTCACCGTCCTCCAGGACCGGCGCCAGGGCATCGAGTACGGCCTGGACCACCACGGCGACCGGTTCTTCATCATGAGCAACGAGGATGCGCCGAACTTCCGGCTCGTCGAGGCACCGGTCAGCGATCCGTCGCCGGCCAACTGGCGCGAGCTCATTCCCCACTCGGCGGACGTGAAGCTGGAAGGCATCGCCGCCTTCGCCGGCCATCTCGTCGTGCTGGAACGGGCGGAGGCCGTCCGCCGGCTGCGGGTGATCGACCTCGTGGGCGACGGGCACCACCTGATCGAGCAGCCGGAGGCCGTGTCCCGGGTCGGCATGCCGGAGGAGGACAACCCCGAGTTCGACCGCCGGACGCTCCGCTACACCTACACGTCACTGGTCACGCCGCAGTCGATCTTCGACTACGACCTCGACACCCGGGAGCGCACGCTCCTCAAGCAGGAGCCCGTCCTCGGCGGCTACGACCCGACGCAGTACGAAACTCAGAGACTCTGGGCCACCGCCGCCGACGGCACCCGGGTGCCGATCTCCCTGGTGGCCAGGAAGGGCACGCCGACCGACGGCTCCGCCCCCTGCGTCCTCTACGGCTACGGCTCCTACGAGGCCAGCTCCGACCCCCGCTTCTCCTCGCTGCGCCTGAGCCTCCTCGACCGGGGCTTCGTGTGGGCCATCGGCCACATCCGGGGCGGCGGCGAGATGGGCCGGGCCTGGTACGAGGCCGGGAAGCTGGCCCAGAAGATGAACACCTTCACCGACTTCGTCGCCTGCGCCGAGCACCTCGTCGACACCGGGTGGACGTCGCCCGACCGGCTGGCCATCCTCGGCGGCAGCGCCGGCGGCCTGCTGGTGGGCGCGGCCGTCAACCTGCGCCCGGACCTCTTCCGGGCCGCGATCGCCGAGGTGCCCTTCGTCGACGTGGTGAGCACGATCTCGGACCCGACGCTCCCGCTGTCGGTGATCGAGTGGGAGGAGTGGGGCAACCCGGCCGACCCGGAGTTCTACGCCACGATGAAGTCGTACTCCCCCTACGACAACGTGCACCCGGCCCGCTACCCCGACCTCTTCGTCACTGCCGGCCTCAACGACCCCCGCGTCTCGTACTGGGAGCCGGCCAAGTGGGTGGCCAAGCTCCGCACCACCGCCGAGCCCGGTGGCCGCATCCTGCTGCGGACGGAGATGGGCGCCGGTCACGGCGGCCCCTCGGGGCGCTACGACGCCTGGCACAAGGAGGCGGAGATCTTCGCCTTCCTCCTCGACGCCGTCGGCCTCAAGGAGTAGCTACCACTTCCGGTAGGGCAGGAACTTCCCGTTCATCGTGAGGATCACCCGGTCACCCTTCGGGTCTTCCTTCTTGTCGATCGTCATCTCGAAGTCGATGGCGCTCATGATGCCTTCGCCGAACTTCTCGTTGATGATGGCCTTGATTGTCGTGCCGTAGACCTGGGTGATCTCGTGGAACCGGTAGATCAGCGGGTCGACGGGCACGATCGAGTCGAGGGACCCCCGCATCGGGTGGGACTGGAGCGCGAGGGACACCTCCGGCTCGCACCCGAGGAGGTCACAGAGGCCGTCCGCCTCCGAGGCGTCCATCTGGGCCTGGCCGAAGATGGCGGCCGTCGTCCACACCTCGGACCGGCCGATCTTCCCGCCGATCTCGGCGAAGGTCAGGCCCTTGGCCGCTTTCGCGTCGAGGATCCGTTGGGTGCATTCGGTTCGTTCCATCCCCGAACACTACGGCGCGCCACGTCAACCCCGGTTTTCGAGTGTGTTTCAATTGTCGAACCGCCGCCTTGCGTCAGCAGGCAACCTGGGAGACGCGGGGCGGGGCGGGCCGCTTGCCCTGGGGGTCGGTCATCTTCCCGCGGTTGGCCTCGATGACACCCTGGATCACGCAGGGCGGGACGGGCTGGGGATCGGGGCTGACGGCCGGCGACATGAGGTTGCCTTCGTAGTTCGTGTGGCCAAGGCCCAGGGCGTGACCGAACTCGTGCTTGGCGATCTGACCGAGCCCGCCGGAGTTGGCCGGGGCCAGGGCGCCCTGGATGGTGATCTCGACCTTGCTGATCAGCCCCCGGCGGGTGAAGCTCGTGACGGCCTGTCCTTCCGTGCGGCCGTCGGCGGGGGTGAACCGGATGGTGATGTCGGCCGGCGACCCCACCGGAACCTCGGTCAGGGTGAGGGCGGGAAGGTCACCGTCCCACTCCTCGACCGCGTTGCGGATGACCTGGGTGCTGGCGGGGTCGGGGGACGAGACGTTGTAGGTCAGGTTGGCGTCGTCGAGGCTCTTCCCCCAGGCGCAGCACAGGGCCAGCTCGTGGCCGCCCTCGGCACTGGCCCCACCGCTCCCGAACGGGAACTGGGTCCAGATCAGCGCCAGGAGCACGATCACCACCCGCGCCGCCCGTCGCGACCGGGGGGGACGGCGCGAGGAAACGGCCATCGCCCCGACTCCCGCAGACCCCGCCACGGAGGCTTCGACCCGGTCCCGCAATTGGCCCTCCCCAGGTACTCCGCCGCAACCCGGGGCGAGCATATTCCGACAAATCGGACGGACGCCAGTGGCCAGCGAGGCCTTTGGGGCCTCTGATGGCGGTGAGGATCACCGCTCAGGCCAATCTCAGCGACCGCTTTGGTCACCGAACTTCTTCAGACCGCCACCTGGGCGGGCTCGGACGACGGCACCCGCTGGGTGACGACGATGCTCGAGCCGCCTGGAGGCATCGACACGCCGTACAGGCAGTCGGCGGCCTCCATGGTCCGCTTCTGATGGCTCACGACCAGCAGTTGGGCCTCGTCGCGGAACTCGTGGATCAGGTCGACGAACCGGCACAGGTTGACGTCGTCGAGGGCCGCCTCGACCTCGTCCAGGATGTAGAAGGGCGTAGGCCGGGCCCGGAAGACGGCGAACAGGAAGGCCAGCGCGGTCAGCGAGCGCTCACCGCCCGAGAGCAGTGAAAGCCGCCGGACGTTCTTACCCGAGGGCCGGGCCTCAATTTCGATCCCGGTGTTCAGCGGGTCCTCGGCGTCGGTGAGCCGGAGGCGACCGGAACCCCCGGGGAACAGGGTTGCGATGAGCGCCGCGAAGTGGCGCTCGGTGTCCTCGTAGGCGCCCGCGAAGAGGGTGGCGATCTCCTCGTTGACCTGCTTGATGATCTGGGCCAGATCGCGGCGGGCGGCCTTGACATCCTCCAGCTGCGACTCGAGCAGCGTGTAGCGCTCCTTCTGCGCCTCGTACTCCTCGAGCGCCAGGGGGTTGATCGCCCCCATGAGGCGCACCTCCCGCTCGATCTCCTTCCCCCGGGCGGCCAGGGTCGTGCCCTCGGGGCAGGCCGGGGCAGGGGCCGCCAGGGCCACCTCGGGCTCGCATTCGAGGTCACGCCGGCAGGACTCGACGGCGGCGTCGAGCTTGGTGCGGACCTCGGCCTCCTCGATCTCGACCCGGGCCCGGCGCTCCCGGGCGTCGCCGACCGCCCGCTCGGCCGTCGCCCGCTCCCGGCGGAGGGCGTCGAGCCGGGCGGCGGCGGCCCGTGCCGCCTCCGACCGCTCCCGCCGCTGGTCGCGCAGGCGGCTGTGGACGCCGGCCAGGATTTCGATGCGCTCCTGGATCGCCCGGTCGATGGCGGCGTAGGCGTCGCCCCGGCGGGCGAGGGCTCCCCGGCGCTCCTCGGCCTGCTGGCGGGCCTCGCCGTGGCGGACCAGACGGGCTTCGACCTCCTCGAGCCGCCGGCCGAGGCCCCGGCGGCGCTCCTCGACCGCGGCGACCCGGAGGTCGTGCCCGCGGCGGGTGGCGGCCAGCGCCCGGGTCTCGGCGTCCAGCGCCTCGGCCGCCGCCCGGCGGGCCGACTCCCGGCCGCGCTCGTCGTCCTCGGCTTCCTCGAGCGCCGGAAGGGCGGCCTCGAGCGTCCGGCGCCGCTGGCCTTCGGCCTCGGCCTGGGCGGCCAGAGCGGCGGCGTGCTCCTCGAGCGCGGCCGCTTCGGCCTCGGCCTCGGCCCGCTCGGTCTGGAGCCGGGTGGCGGCGGTCGCCACCGCGGCCTGCCGGGCCCGATGGGAATCGAGCGCCTTGTCGCCGGCCGCCTCCCACCGGCGGGCCTCCTCCATGGCGGTCCGGGCCTCGCCGAGCGCAGTCTCGGCCCGGTCGCGGGCCTCGGCCGCCTCGGCCGCCCGCCGGTGGGCCTCCTCGGCTGCGGCCGGCGTGGTGCCGATGGTCGTGCCCCCGGCGTGCCAGGCCCCCCGCCCGTCGAGCCGGTCCCCGTCGGGCGTGACGACCACGAGGTCCGGGTTGGCCAGCGCCACCGACAGCGCCTGCTCCCAGGTCCCGTCGACCACGACCGTGGCACCGAGGAGCCGTTCGAGCACCACGCCGAGCCCCGGAACGATGCTCCCGACGCACGCCCCGAGCGCCCGCGCCCCGGCCGGAGCCGCCAACCGGCGTTCGTCTACCGGAATACTGCGGAAATCGAACGCCGGTTCGTCACGGCCGGCCGGCCCCGCCAACTGGCGTTCGTCTACCGGGATACTGCGGAAATCGAACGCCGGTTCGTCGTCGGCGGTGGCCGAGCGGGCGGGGACGGGGACCAGGACGGTGCCCGCCGTGCCGGTCGAGCGGAGGCGGGCTAGGGCGGACCGGGCGGCCTCGGCGTCACGGGCGACGACGCCGCGCAGGGCCTCGCCGAGGGCGGCGGCGACCGCAGACTCGCAGCCGGGTTCGATCGTGATCAGGTCGATGGCCGGACCGAGCAGGCCGTCGACGCCGTCGAGGGCGGCGGTCAGACCGGCCCTGAGATCGCCGAGGGCGGCGTCGAGGGCGTCGGCCCGGGCCGCCCACCGGTGGGTGTCGCCGTCGGCGGCCCGGCGAGCCTCCTCCGCCGAGGCGGCCTGCCGCTCGGCGGCCTCGCGGGCCAGGCGGGCCGACTCGAGGGCCGCCACCAGGGGCGCCTCGTCGAACTCCTCGACCCCGGCGGCGGCCTCTTCCTCGGCGACGCGGGCCAGCCGGCGCCGGATGGGCTCCCGGCGGACCTCGAGCCGTGACTGCTCTGCCTCGGTGCGGGCCACGGCCCCGGCCAGCGCCGCAAGCTCGGCCCGGGCCTCGGAGGCGGCCTTCCGGGCCGGCAGGTCGCCGGCCGGGTCGAGGTCGGCCCGCCGGTCGGCCAGCGTCTCCTCGATTGCCTCGATCTCGGCGTGGCGGGGCGCCAGCGTCGCGATCTCCTCGTCGGCGCCGGCCAGGTCGGCCCGGAGCTTGGCCGCCTCGGCAGTGAGGGTCTCAACCACCCCGGCGTCGGCCAGCGCGGCGAGCGAGCGGTCGATGTTGCGCCGCTTCTCGGCCACGAGGGCACCGAGCCCCTGGGCCCGGGCCAGGAGCGACTCGGCGGTCGCCACGGCGTCGCCGAGCGAGTCGGCCGGGAGGTCGGACAGCGCCGCCTCCGACTCGGCCACCGAAGCCTCGAGGGTGGCCGCCTGCTCCCGGGCGACGCTCTCCTCGCCCCCGAACCGCTCCCGCCTCTCGCCCAGCGACCCCAGGCGCTCGGTCAGCGTCGTGATCTCCCGGCCGGCCAGGTGGAGGCGGATCGCCCGGAGCTCCTCCGTCAGCCCGCCGTGGCGGCGGGCGGCGTCGGCCTGGCGTTCCAGCGGCCTGAGATGCCGGCGGACCTCCTTGACAAGGTCGCCCAGGCGCTCGAGGTTGACCGCCGTCGCCTCCAGGCGCCGCTCGGCCTTCTCCTTGCGCTGGCGGTACTTGAGGATCCCGGCCGCCTCCTCGATGACGGCCCGCCGGTCCTCGGGACGGGCCTGGAGGATGGCGTCGAGGCGGCCCTGACCCACGATCACGTGCTGGGTGCGGCCCATGCCGGTGTGGGACAGGAGCTCGGTGATGTCGAGCAGCCGGCACGGATCCCCGTTGATGGCGTAGCCCGACTCGCCGTCCCTGGTCAGGGTGCGGGTGATCGTCACCTCGCGGGACGCCACGGGGATGATCCCGGCCCCGTTGTCGAGGGTCAGCGACACCTCCGCCTTCCCCGCCGCCGGCCGCTTCGGCGTACCGGCGAAGATGACGTCCTCCATCTTCCCGCCCCGCAGCGAGCGGGCCCCCTGGGCGCCCAGCACCCACGCCACGGCGTCCACCACGTTCGACTTCCCCGACCCGTTGGGGCCGACGACCACGGCCACCCCGGGCTCGAAGTCGAGCGTCGTCCGGTCGGCGAACGACTTGAACCCCTTCACGGTCAGGCGCTTGAGGAACATCGCCGGACCAACCTAACGGGCCCGGCGCGCCGAGGCGCGGACCCCTAGCCGAGAGTGAACCCAACCTCTCCGTGAGGTGTCTCGGGGGTGATGGCGACCGAGGTCACGATGGCCGACGGCGGCCCGCCCCGGCACCAGGCCACGGCCCGCTCCACCGCCGCCGGGTCGCCCTCGAAACACGCCTCGACCCGCCCGTCGGGCCGGTTGCGGCACCACCCGGACACGCCCTGCGCCTCGGCCATGCGCCGGCACGACCAGCGGAACCCCACCCCCTGCACCCGCCCGGAGATCACCAGCCGCCGCCGGATCGGACCGGAATGCTCCGGGCCGCTCACGGCTGGCACGCCTCGCACAGGAACGTGGACCGCCCGCCGAGCGCGATCCGCCGGACGGGCCCCCCGCAGCGGGGGCAGGGCGCCCCCTCCCGGCCGTAGACGCGGTGACGGGACTGGTAGCCGCCGGGGGCGCCGAACAGGTCGACGTACTGCGCGTCGCGCAGCGACGAGCCCCGGTGGGCGACGG
>JAUZEY010000127.1 GCA_030838785.1 Actinomycetota bacterium
CGAGGACGGGCGGGGTGTCGAGGTCGATGTGGGCCCGGGCCTCCCGCTCCAGCACGACGGCCTCGTAGTACTGGCGCTGGTAGTCGTCGGTCAGCTCCCCGACGATCTTCATGGCCAGGTCGACCCGGGGCCGCCGCTCCCGGCCGAACTGGTCGGAGATGGCCAGGATCAGGTCGACCCGGGCCTCCTGGTTGTCAGGGTCGACCTGGAGGATGTCGAGGCAGACGCTCTCGGCCTC
Source organism: Actinomycetota bacterium (assembly GCA_030838785.1). Classification (GTDB taxonomy): domain Bacteria; phylum Actinomycetota; class Acidimicrobiia; order IMCC26256; family BP-133; genus BP-133. Next base: position 239 of record JAUZEY010000127.1, read on the forward strand.
GTCGGGTTCCCCGAGCAGCCGGTAGCGCTCGGCCTTCTTGTGCGCGTCGGGGATCGAGTCCTTGGACAGGAGCCGGAAAGCAAAGGACGAAGGCATGCGCCACCTGCCGGTCGAGGTCGATGGGGGCGAGCGACCAGCGTAGGACCAGCGGTCCCGTCCCGCAGAACGGGGGTCGGTCGCTTCGAGGGGCGCAGCCGGCCTCCGGCGGGACACAATGGTTGGAAACCCTGCGACTCTCGAGGAGGCCCGGTGGCTCTCTCCGTCGGCGACACCATCCCCAACGTCAAGCTCACGACGATGACCGTCGACGGCCTCAAGCCGGTCGACAGCGGCGACGTGCTCGGGACGGGCAAAGTCGTCCTCTTCGCCGTTCCCGGTGCCTTCACGCCGACCTGCAACGACCACCACCTGCCCGGCTTCGTCATGCAGGCCGACGAGATCCTGGCCAAGGGCGTCGACCGGATCGCCTGCATCTCCGTGAACGACGCCTTCGTCATGGGGGCCTGGGGCAACGCCCAGGGGACGCGCGACAAGATCATGATGCTGGCCGACGGCAACGGTGAGTTCACCGCCGCGGCCGGCCTCGAGCTCGACCTCGCCGGCCTCGGTCTCGGGACCCGCTCGCAGCGCTACGCCGCCATTCTCCAGGACGGCGTGGTGGAGGAACTCTTCATCGAGGAGGGCCGGGGCGTGGACGCGAGTTCCTCCGACTCGATCCTCAAGGCCTTGTAGGAACTCCATCGCCGAGGCAGGAGCCCGGCCCATTTCCGGCGAAATCCAGGGACGCAGCTGTCCGGATTTACACGGTTCGCACGGAAAGGCCGACATGTCGGCGATGCCGGGGAATGAACAGCTTTGGGAGCGGAGCGCCGGCCCGGAGGCCAACGGCGTGCCTCTGGCTGATTGGTGGCGCCGGGCCGCGGCGATGGTCATCGACACCGCGGTGCTCTGGATCCCTTTGATGTTCGCCACCCACTCCATGGGGCGCCCCGGGCGCATCGGGGTGGGGCTGGTCGTCGGCACCGTCTACTTCAGCCTCCTCAACGGCAGTGGCAGGGGCCAGACCCTGGGCAAGATGGTCTGGAACATCAGGGTCCGGTCCGCCGCCACCGGCGGCCCGCTCGGCCCGGCCAAGGCCGCCGTCCGCTACATCGTGCCGGCTGCGCTGGCCAGTCCCATTCCGATCCTCGGCCTCTTCGTGTGGCTCACCGACGGCCTCTGGCCGCTGTGGGACCGCCGCCGCCAGGCGCTGCACGACAAGGTCGCCGGCAGCGTGGTGGTTGCCGCCTCCTGAGGATCTGCAAGGTCCGGCTCCCCAGCCGACGCCGGTCGGCCCCTCGCGGGCCGGCCGGCACCCATCTCACCTGCTGGTAGACGCCATCGATTCGGCCGCCCGGGGAGGGCGGCCGAATCGCGTCTGAACCGGGGGGAGCGCCGGGTAGAGGTAGGACATGGCTGACGTGACCTTCTTCTTCGACCCCGCCTGCCCCTGGACGTGGCGGGCCTCCCGCTGGCTGACCCTCGTGGCCGAGGCCCGGGCCCTCGACATCGAGTGGCGACCCATGAGCCTCCTGGTGGTCAACGGCGGAGACCTGCCCGAGCAGTACCGCGAGCCGGTGGAGGCCTCGAACCGCCTGCTCCGGGTCGTCGAAAAGCTCCGCCAGAGCGGGCGGCAGGCCGACATCACCCGCCTGTACCGGGCGGTCGGCGAGCTCGTCCACGACCACGGCACGCCGCTGGACGACAACGTGATCGGCAAGGTGCTCGAAGAGACCGGCCTGGCCGACCTCCGCGACACCCTCCGCGACGTCTCCCTCGACGCCGCCGTCGAGGCGTCGACGGCGGCGGCTCTGGCGGCCGCCGGCCCCGGCGTCGGCTCCCCCGTGCTGCTCCCGGCCGGGGCGGAGCGGGGCCTCCACGGCCCCGTCCTCGGCGCCGTGCCCGAAAAGGCGGAGAGCCTGGCCCTGTGGGACGCCGTCGAGGCCCTCGTCCCGATCAAGGACTTCTTCGAGCTCAAGCGCGGTCGGCCCTGACGAAGCGTCAGCGTTGACGAACCTTTGGAACCAAAGGCCCCTTTGGTCACACTACCTACACCGTTGACGCTCGCCGAGCGTCCGGACTGAAGGGGTCTTCCATGCGTGCACGTCTCACCGCCGCCCTGACGGCGGCGCTCATCGCGATTCCTGTGACCGCGGTCGCCGCCGGCGCCAACCCGTCGTCGTCGCCCCGGCCCGACCACGCCTGTGCGGCCTCGACCCCGCAGATCGAGCACAAGTGCGGCCCGAAGAAGTAGGCCGGAGGAGCTAGCGCATCGGAGCGGCGAGAACCAGGGCCGACCGGCTGGGCACCGGGCGAGCATACGTCCGGCGCGTCGGAGCCCGCCCCGAGGGTGGGCGGGCTCCGACGGACACGATGGTGGACGAGATCAGGCGGCCAGGACGATGTCGCCTTCGAGCGCCACGGCCACCGGAACCGGCTCGTCGGCGGGAAGGCCGACGAAGGCCAGGACGGCGGCCACCAGGATGATCCCGGCCCCGACCACCATGGCCAGGGTCATGCCCGACATGTAGGCCGACTTGGCCGTCTGGGCGAGGGCGCCGTTACCGGTCTGGCCGGCCACCGCCAGCGCCCCGGCCAGCGAGCTCTTCACGGTGGCGGCGGCCGAGGCGGGCAGGCCGGCCACCGCCCCGCTGACGTGGCTGGCGTAGCTGGAGGCCATCACGCTGCCGAGGACGGCGATGCCGAGTGCGCCGCCGAGCTCCCGGGTGGTGTCGTTCATGGCCGAGCCCATGCCGGCCCGGTTGCGGGGCACGGCCGACATCAGGAGCCCGGTGGTGGGCGCCATGGCCAGCGCCATCCCGACCGCCATGACCACCATGCCGAGGGCCACGTGGGCGTAGCCCGGCGTGTCGGGCAGCTGGGACAGGATCCCGATGCCGGTGGCGACGAGGACGAGGCCGCCGGCCACGGTGCGGCGGGTGCCGATGCGGCGGGCGAGGTTGGGCGCCTGGGGGGCGACGACGATCATGGCCAGGAAGATCGGCGACGACCGCAGGGCCGACTCGAAGGTGCCGTAGCCCATGACCAGCTGGAAGAGCTGGCTGATGGAGAAGAAGATCCCCATCAGGGTGAAGAACACCAGCGTCATGGTGAGCGACGACACGCCGAAGGCGGGCTTGCGGAAGAGGCGGACGTCGAGCATGGGCTGGGCGGTCTTCAGCTGCCAGGCCACGAAGGCGCCGAGGGCAACCAGGCCGGCGGCGAGGTAGGAGAGGGTCGAGCCCGACAGCCAACCCTTGGCCGGGGCCTCGATGAGGGCGTAGACGAGGCTGGCGATGCCGGCGGTGGACAGGACGGCGCCGAGGAGGTCGACCCGGCCCCCGTTGGGGTCCTTGGAGGTGGGCACCATCAGGGCGCCGACGGCCAGGGCGCCGAGGGCCAGCGGGATGTTGATCACGAACACGGCGTGCCACGAGAAGTGCTCGAGCACGAAGCCGTTGAGGAGCATGCCGAGGGCGGCGCCGCCGCCGGCGATGCCGCTCCACACGGCGATGGCCTTGGGCCGCTCGTTGGCGGGGAACACGTTGATCAGGATCGACAGGGTCGAGGGCATGATCATGGCCCCGGCCAGGCCCATGACGGCCCGGGCCCCGATGAGGGCGCCGGCGGTCTGGGCGCCGAAGGCGGCGTAGCCGCTGGCCAGCCCGAAGAGCACCAGGCCGGTCTGCATGACGCCCTTGCGCCCGAAGCGGTCGCCGATCGTGCTGGTGGTGAAGAGCAGGCCGGCGAAGACGAGGGAGTAGGCGTCGACGACCCACTGCATGGCCGACGAGGACAGGCCGATGTCGCCGGCGATCTTCGGCAGGGCGAGGTTGAGGGCGGTGTTGCCCTGCATGACCAGCAGCAGGCTGGTGCAGAGCACGCCGAGGATGACCCAACGGCGCGGGTGCGCCTCCGGGTCTGCGGCGGTCTCGAGAGCGCGGACGTCGCTCATGGTGAATCCTCCAAGCCGTGCGGTGGGTGGTACACCGTCGATATCGGCACTAGTGCCATTTGACTTTAGTGCCAAGCGGCATTTCTGTCGAGATATTTCCGACTGGCCGGGTAGGATGGGGGTGAGATGCCAGGGCTACGCGAGCGGCACATGGATCGCACCCGAGCGGCGATCGTCGACGCCGCCCTGGCGCTGTTCCAGGAGCAGGGCTTCACGGAGACGACCGTGGACGCCATCGCCGAGCGGGCCGACGTGGGCCGGCGGACGTTCTTCCGCTACTTCCCGGCCAAGGAGTCGGTGCTCTTCCACGACATCGAGAACCAGATCCAGGCCACGGTCGACAGCCTGATCGCCCGTCCGGACGACGAGCCGCCGTTCGAGGCCCTGATCTGGGTGCTGCGGGACTCGGCCGGCCGCTTCAGCGCCGACCTCGACAAGCGGACGCTGCTGGCCAAGGTGGCCCACGAGTGCGACAACCTGCTCGTCCACCACCGGGCGGTGATCATGCGCCGCCTGGAGGACATGCTCACGGCCGAGGTCGCCCGCCGCTCGAACGTCCCGGTCGACGATCTGGCTACCGGGGCGGCGGTGGCCGCGATTCTGGCCGCCTACGGCTCGGCCATCCGGCGCTGGATCTTCCAGGGCGCGAACGAGCCTCTTCAGCCGCTGGTGGAGACGGCGCTGGCGGCGGCCCAGCAGGCGCTGTCCACGAGTCGGTGAAGCTGTCCACGAGTCGGTGAAGATGGAGGGATGCCCTCCGCTCTCACGCCGTCCGACATTGCCTTGACTGATGAAGGCCTGTCCGCCTTCGCCGCCGACCTCGGGCTGCCGGGGATCTTCGACGTCCACACCCACTTCATGCCCGACCGCATGCAGGCCGCGGTGTGGGCCCACTTCGACGATCTCCACGACCCGCCGTGGCCCATCCACTACCGGCACGGGGAGGACGAGCGCCTCGCCCTGCTGCCCAAGCTCGGCATCGTCCGCTGCACCGCCCTGGCCTATGCCCACCGGCCCGGGGTGGCCACCTGGCTCAACGACCACACCCTCGCCCTGGCCGCCCGCCACCCGCAGGTGGTCCCGACGTTCACCTTCTATCCCGAGCCGGAGGCGCCGGAGTACGTCGAACGGGCGCTGGTCGCCGGCGGCCGGTGCGCCAAGGTCCACCTCCAGGTCGGGAAGTTCGACCTCACCGATCCGCGGCTGACCGACGTCTGGGCCGCCCTGGAGCGGGCCCGTACCCCGATCATCCTCCACCTGGGCGCCGTCGACGACGGCTCCGGCGGCGCGGAGTTCTGCGGCGCGGAGCACCTGTGGCGGCTCCTGGAGCGCCACCCCGACCTCCGGCCGGTCGTCGCCCACCTCGGCGCGCCCCGCGACACCGCCGAGCTGTTCGACCGGGCCGGGGAGCTGCCGGAGCTGCGCTTCGACACGGCCATGGCGGTCGTGCCGGCGGCGCAGATCTGGACGCCGCCGGCCTGGTTGCCGGAGCGGCTCGGCGAATTGGGCGACCGGATCCTGTTCGGCTCCGACTACCCGACGATCCCCGATCCGGTGGCGCACCAGGTGAGCGCGCTGGCCAACTTCGGCCTCGGCGACGACTGGTTGCGCGCTGTGCTGTGGGAGAACGCGGCGGAGCTGTTCGGGCCGACCTGACCCGCCGGCCGACCTGATCAGCCGGCCGACCTGATCAGCCGGCCGGTCCCGAGAAGGTCAGACCGGCGCCCGAGCCGGTGGCGATGTAGCCCCCGGCGGCGACCGCGACGACGGCGGTGGGGCCGAGCGGCCCCGGTCCCCCGGAGACGGCGGCGGGCCGCACCGCTCCGGTGGCCGGGTCCAGAACCTGGCGGAGCGCGCCGTCGGCGCTCACGACGTACACGTCGCCGTCCTGGGCCACCAGGCGCTGCACCTCGCCGCCCTCGACCGCCTTCTGCCACAGCACCTTCCCGGTGGCGCCGTCGACGCCCAGCAGGCCGAGCGGCGCGCCGCCGACGAGCACCGCCCCCCCGACCCCGATCAAACCGATCGGGCTGCCGGTGAGCACCGTCCCGGGCACGACCGCGGCCTGGAGCGAGGCACCGTCCCCGCAGGCGCAGGGCGTCTGGCTGGCGTAGCCGCCACCGGGACCGAGGACGATCACCTGCGACACGAGCCCGCCCTGGTACACGGCCACCGAGTTCGTCCCCACGGCCAGGAGCCGGAGGCTGGGCGTGCTGATCTCGGTCTTCCACACCACGTTGCCGCTGTGGGGGTTGAGCAGCTCGATGCGCTCCTTGCCGTCGGGACAACGCTGGGCGACGGCCACGCCGGCCGGGCCGGCGACGATGTCGTGGGCGTCGTGGCAGTCGTTCAGCCCCGGGTGCTCCCACAGGGTCTCGCCGGTGCGGGTGTCGACGGCGTTGGGGACACCGAACTCCGTCCGGGCGTAGACCACGTTCTCGGACGGGGAGGCCAGCGTCGGGGCGTAGTCGCCGGGCCGCTCGCCGAGCAGGTTGTAGATGTGGCGGGTCCACAGCACCTTGCCCGACACCGGGTCGAGGCCCTCGAAGCTGGCCGCGTGGTGGGTGCGCCACGCCAGCCGGGAGGCGCTGTGGTGGTAGGCGAGGACGACGGCGGCGTCGGTCACGGCCCAGGCCTCGATGTGGCCGGTGTTGCCCCGGGCGTTGCTCCACCGGACCTTCCCGGTGTGGGCGTCGACGGCGGTGGCCCGCCAGGAGCGGTGCGCCACTTCCTCGACGTAGATCACCTCGCCCCGGGACGGGAGGACCACGGCGTCGGTCACCCGGCCCTTGGCCGGCACGGTCCAGAGGGTCGTCCGGCGCGCCGCCGCCTCGTCGGCCGGTCCGCTGCCGGGGGCCAGCGGGGCAGGGCCCGGCGGTGCGGGGGTCAGCGGAGCGGGGGTCAGCGGAGCGGGGGTCAGCGGGGCGGCGGCCAGCGGGGCGGGGGCGGCGGCTGTGGCGGTGACCACGGAGGCGGGCGTGCCGAGCCGGCGCAGCCCGGCGGCCTTGCGGGCCACGAACCCGGCGGGCAGCACGAGGGCGAGGACGACGATTCCGATCACGGCGGGCAGTCGGTGGCGGGAGGCGATCACGGCAACAGAATGCGCCAGCGACCACCCCCGGACCTGGGATCCCCGCACAATCCCCGCACTTCGCCACACATTCTCCGGACCGGTGTGCCCCGCGGCGAGGCGCCCGGCAGAATCCTCCGCTGATGACGCTCCTCGACGCCGTGACCG
>JAUZEY010000137.1 GCA_030838785.1 Actinomycetota bacterium
GGGCGGTCCGACCGGGAGGCCGTCGATGACGACGCCGGCTCCAGCGATGCGGCGGAGCTCCTCTCCAGCCAAGGGGCCGATGACGCCCTCACCGCCGAGCTCCAGGATCGGTTGGCCGCGCTCGACCGCGCCGAGCAGCGGCTCAGCGAGGGAACATTCGGACGGTCGGTCCGCAGCGGGCAGACCATTCCCGACGACCGCCTCGAGGCCGACCCGGCCGCCGAGCTGACCGTCGAGGAAGCCAGCCGGCTCTGACCTGACGTGGATGCAACAACGCAACGGGCTGCCCGGCCGCTCCGACACCGAGGCGCGTTTCCTCGGCGGCCCGGCCGGCCCTATTTCAAGAGTCCGGCGACCACGTTGATCGTCATGGCCACGATGAAGGTCCCGAACAGGAACGACAGGAGGGCATGGCGCAGGGCGGTGCGGCGCATCGGCCGGTTCGTGAGGTCGGTGTCGGAGACCTGGTAGGTCATGCCCACGGTGAAGGCCAGGTAGGCGAAATCGGAGAAGTCCGGCGGCGCGTCGCCGTTGAAGTCGATGCCGCCGACCGGATGGCCGTAGTACAGCCGGGCGTAGCGCAGCGTGAACACGGTGTGCACCACCGCCCAGGAGAGGACGACGCTGGCGACGGCCAACGTCACGAGCCCGGCGGCGGCGAGGCCCTGGCTGTGCGCCGCCTTGACCAGGGTGAAGCCGACCCCCACGAGGCAGCCGACGCTGGCGCCGACGAGGGTGAGGTCGGCCACGGCCCGGTTGGGGTCCTCGCGGGTCGCCACCGTGGCCGTCTCCTCGCCGCCGAGACGGGCCACCGTGGCCCACACCCAGACGAGGAAGACTCCGGCCGCTCCGTCCCACCCGGCCAGCACCGCCGCCTGCCAGGGCGCGACGAGCGCCACCAGCACACCGACCACGGCGCCGAGGCCGGCAGCCACCCCCACCCTGGCGGCGGCGCTCACCACCTCTCGATCGGCCACCATGATCTCCTCGACTCCGGCGAAGAACCGACGGGACTGTACGGCAGCCGCTTGCGCCCGGTTGCTCAATCGGCGTGGTTTCGCCGACACGATGGAGGGCCGACAAGTGGCGAAGCGTCAACCGTCCGCTGAAAGTACGCTGCCCGAGGGGCCAGGAGGCGGTGCGGGTGGCCGGCTCCGTCGTCGATCTCCGCGGCCCGTGGGCCCTGATGTGCCCACACTGCAACGAGATTTCGATCGCCTGATGGGGGTGGTCGCCCCACCGGTTCGGTCACGACTTCGAGGTCGCTGTCGCACTCCTTTCGATGGGGTGGTGGCGGCCGAGGCCGCCGACGGCGGGGACGACGTGGCGGGCGAGGCGCTCGACGGTCGACCGGGGGTCGTCGCCGTCGATGCGGCCGATCACGGTGTCGACGCCGAGGCCGGCCAGCCACCGGAGCTGGTCGATCAGCTCCTTGGTGCGCGGGCCGTCGTCGTCGGGGTCGAAGGCGAAGGCGCACGTGCGTTCGATCCGGTCGTAGTCGGTGCCGGCGGCGTCGCAGTGGCCTTGCAGCACGGCGAGCTTGTGGGGGATGTCGGGCCCGGGCCGGAGGCTGCAGGCGTCGCCGTAGCGGGCGACGAGGGCGAGGGTGCGCCGTTCCCCGCCGCCGGCGATGAGGATCCCGGGGCGGGGCCTCTGCAGCGCCTGGGGCACGTTGAGGAGCCGGCCGGCGGTCACGTGCCGCCCGGTGAAGGGCGGGTCTTGGCCGTGGTCGCCGGCCCACATGCGGGTGCAGACCTCGAGGGCGTCCTCGAGGAGTTCGTAGCGGACGCCAAGCGGGGGGAACGGGACGCCGAGCCCGGTGCACTCCTCTTCGTAGTGGCCGGCGCCGATGCCGAGCCAGGCCCGCCCCCCGGACAGCACGTCGAGGGTGGTGACGGCCTTGGCCAGGAGCGCCGGGGGGCGGAAGTGGGCGCCGGTGACGACCGTCAGGAGCCGGACGGAGTCGGTGCGGGCGGCCAGGAAGCCGAGGGTGGTGTAGGCCTCGAGGCAGTCGGCCGCCGGGCCGCCGGCCATGGGATGCTGCCAGAGGTGATCGGCGGTGGCGAGCCCGCTGAAGCCGCCCTCGTCGGCCAGGGCGGCGATGTCGCCGAGCACGGCGCGCAGACCGTCGGGGCGGGCCGGCCAGTTGAAATGGGACAGGTGCAGGACGAGGTTCACGGCTCGAGCTCCTGGTTGTGGGCGGGCTCCTCGCCGGCGTTGAGCCGGAGGCGGCCGAGGACGTCGGCCAGGGTGTCGATCTGCTCGGCGGTGATCCCGGCCCGCAGCCGACGGTCGAACTTCATGGCGGCCTGGCGCAGCCGCACGAACACGGCCTCCCCCTGCTCGGTGAGCTCCACCCGGTGCACCCGCCGGTTCCGAGGGTCGGTGGTCCTGGTCACGAGCCCGGCCGCCTCCATCTTGTTGAGATGGTGGGTGAGCGTCGGGCCCTCGACGCCGACCGCCTCGGCCAGTTGCCGTTGCCGCCCGTGGCGCTGCCCCTTGACCGACACCAGCACCAGCCACACCGGCAGTGACCCGCCGGCTGCGGCCAACGCCTGGTCGAAGGCCCGGCTGAGGACCTTGGCCGTGCGGCTGAGTTGGAGCCCGATCGGTTCGGTCGGCGGAGGTCCCATACCAATAGCATAGACATCGAAGTGTTCGATGTCTATCAATTGTTGTCTATCAATTGTTGGTCGGCGGGGCGGACGCGTCGGCGGTCGATCAGGCCGCCGCGCCGAGGGGCCCGGACGTCGGGTGCGGCCGGCCGAGCCGGGTGACGACGTAGGACACGATCAACCCGATCAGGACGTCGACGACGGACCCGAGGAACAGTTCGACAATGGCTTCCATGGAACGACCTCCGCGTCTGGGGCCGCGCCGGCGGACGGCGCGGGCATCGCCGGTGAACGACGAAGGGGTCCCGCTCTCAGGCGCCCGATGCTCACCAGCCCGCGGTGCGCCGAGAGGGCGGACCCCGTGCGGCCCCCGGGGGCGAACTAGCGCAGCGCCAGCGCCGTCGACGGGGGCAGCGGACTGTGGGGTTTCGATCGCATCGCCGCCGCCTCCTTCCATCGACTCGGGCTCATGGCCCCCTCATCTTC
>JAUZEY010000138.1 GCA_030838785.1 Actinomycetota bacterium
GTTCGGTCGCCTGGGTGGTCATCCGCTGCCCGAAGGTCCGGGCGTCCAGCTGAAGGTCCTGGATCAGCTGGGGGTTGCCCGGCAACGGGTCGAACCCCAAACCGGGATACTCCCAATCCGCCACTACGACCCCGCCCCAGCCCCCGCCGCCACCGCCGCGTCCACGCCTGCGTACTGTCGCCCAGCCGACAACAGGGCCTCGCCGGTCATGTCGACCTTGCTCACCATGGTGTTCATGCCGAAGTTCCAGTGGTCGGCGAAGGAGTTCAACGCCGAGTCGATCCGCTTCGATCCCAGTTCTTTGCTGCGGAGGTCCTTGACGCGGTCGTGGGCGAAGCGCAGATCTTCGGCGATGGCCTTGAGCTGCTGGCCGCTGTCGATCAGTTCGTCGGGCGTGACCTGGAAGGAGCCTGGCATCGCAGCCGCTACCGGTGGACGGCCTGGGTCAGTTCAACCTGGCCCTCGACGACCAGGTAACCCCGACCGGGCGGGAACTGGTCGGGGCCCTTCCGGGGCAGGCTGGCCCCCCACATGTCACCGTCACGGTCCATGTCGGGCTTGAGCGCCAGCCCTATCCGGGAACGCCGCAGCCCCTGGGTCCAGTGTCCGTAGGCCTGGCGGAGGGCGTCGGCCCGGCCGGCGGCGACGACGTGGAGATCGACCCGGGTCTCGTCCAGGGCCCGGCTGAGCAGGTTGCGGGGGTCGTCGACGCTGTCGCAGTCGTCGACCAGCAGCAGCTGAGGGGCGGGATCGGCCAGCAGCTCCTGGAGGACGGCGTCCATCTCCTCCGCGGTGCGAGCCAGGCGGCGCACCCCCGGCGTATCCGCCAGCGGCGAGCGGCGGAGCGCGACCACGGAGATCACCACGTCGGGACGCGTCCCCGCCACCAGGGCGGCGACGGCGTCGAGGGTGGTGCTCTTCCCCGACCGGGAGGGCCCCGTCACGAGCAGGTGCTCCCCCTCGTGGAGGCGCACCCCCACCGGCCCCAGCGAGTTGTCCCCGATGCCGAGCGGCACCGTCCAGGCCGACTCGTTGAGCACCAGCATGCTCTCGACCTTGGCGGTGGTGACATCGTCGGGCAGGACGCCGATCGGCGCCGGCCCATGCTCCGGCGACACCGGCCCGAGCTTCTCGCACAGGGCGTTGACGGCCGAAGCGAGCCCGGCGTCCCCCGGCAGGGCCAACTGCACCTCGAGCCGGGAGGCCACGTCGATCGCCCGGCCGGCGACCAGCTTCGGCACCTCCCGGGCGGCGATGCCGAAGTAGCTGAAGTCCTGCGTCTCGCCGAGGCGGAACACGAGTTTCTGGGTGACGAGGTTGGAGATGGCTGACGGGATCGTCGCCGGTCGGTCGGCGGTCGCCACCACGATGATCCCGAGCCCGGGCCCGTCCGCCACGAGGCGAGCGAGTTGATCCCGGACGGTGCCGCTGGAATCCTCCGAGGCGAAGGCGCCGAAGTTGTCGAGCAGCAAAGCGATCAGGGGGAACGGGGAACCGGGCAGACCGGCGTTGACCCGGCCGGCGCCCGATCCGGCCATCCACTGGCGGCGGCGGTCGATCTCGTCGGAGAGGAAACGGAGGAGCCGGGTCTGGCGATCGCGGTCCGACGACCCGACCACGGCCCCGACGTGGGGGAGCTCGGCCAGCGGTGCGAGGGCCTGGGTCCCGAAGTCGAGGACGTAGAGATGCAGCCGTTCGACGGGATGGGCCTCGGCCAGCCCCAGGGCCAGCGTCGCCAGTGCGGTCGTCGTTCCCGCGCCGGACACGCCGTAGAGCAGGAGGTTGCCGGCGGCCGGATCGAAGAAGAACGGGATCTGCCGCTGCCGGTCGGGGTCGTCGGCGAGGCCGACCGCCACGGCGAGCGGCGCCGACTCCGGCGCTTCGGCCGTCAGGTCGGCCAGGAGGACCTGGGCCGGGAGCGGTTCGGGCCAGGGTCGGCGGGCGACGGCCATGGAGGCGCTGCGGGCGGCGGTGGCGGCGGCCGCCACGAGCCGTTCGAGGTCGGAAGGGATGTCACCGGCGGAGGTCGGTGCCTGCGCCGGGGCCGGTCGGGGCGGCTCGGGGCCGAAGCCGAAGTCGGTCATCCCGATTCCGGTTGACTCCTGCGCCACCGTGGTCCCGGTCACCAGCGCGGCCTGGAACGGGAAGACCTCGGCGGGCCCGAGGCGGACGTAGCCCCGGCCCGCCTGGTAGCGGGCGATGGACGCCGCCAGCGGCGAGTTGAGCACATCGACCGACTCGGCCACGTCCTGGACCCGCAGGGAGATCCGCAGGTTGGTGTTGGCCCGGATGCTGTTGTTGACGGCGCCGCCGGGGCGCTGGGTGGCGAGGATCATGTGGACACCGAGGCTGCGGCCCCGCTGGGCGACCCCCACCAGCGAGTCGATGAAGTCGGGCAGCTCGGCCACCATGGTGGCGAACTCGTCGATGATCACGACCAGCCGGGGGAGGGGTTCCGGGTGCCCCTCGCTCAGGTATTCCTTCAGGTCGCTGACGCCGGCGTCGCGGAGCCGCTGCTCCCGGTAGCGGAGCTCGGCTTCGAGGCACCGCAGCGCCCGCTGTCCGAGGTGCTCGTCGAGGTCGGTCACCATGCCGACCGTGTGGGGCAGGGTGGCGCACTGGGCGAAGGCGCTCCCGCCCTTGTAGTCGACCAGGACGAAGTTCAGGTGTTCGGGGTCGACGGAGGCGGCCCACGACGCCACCATGCTCCGGAGCAGCTCGCTCTTCCCGGCGCCGGTGGTCCCGGCGATGAGGCTGTGGGGCCCGTCGCTCACGAGGTCGATCGTGAGGACACCCGTCTCGGCCACCCCGATGGGCCCGGAGATGCCGGGCACCTTCCCGGCCTGACGCCACCGCCCCAGCACCGCCTCGGGTGTGGGTTCGATCCCGAGGAGGGTCAGCAGCGACGCCCGGTCCGGCAGGTCGGCGCCCCGCACGGCGACCTCGGGGTCCTCGAAACCGGCCAGGGCGCGGGCGCACGCCCTCGCCAGCGGCTCGGTCAGCCCGGCCGCCAGGACGTCGGGGATCTCCAGGCGCGTCGCCGGCTCGCGGTAGCGGATCGCCCCGTCCGCCCCGTTGATCTCGGCGATCCGGGTGCACACGGCCGGCAGGCGATCGACGCTCCCGGCGACGACGATGCCGGCCACCAGCGCGCCCGTTCCGCCCAGCAGTTCACGGGCGTGGGAGTTGCGGCCCTCCGTGAGGCCGTCGGCGTCGATGACGACGAGGGTGACGGGCCCGGCCGGCGGGCCGGTCGTGCCGAAGCCGGAGCCCGCGGCGGGGGCGGCGGCCGACAACTCGTTCAGCACGCCTTCGATCTCGCCGGGGCTCGAAGCCAGCATGCGACGGCCGGAGGCCTCGTCGAGGCTGGCGGTGTGGGGAAGCCACTTGGCCCAGTCCCAGTCGGCGATCCGGGCCGGCTCGGTGAGGATGGCGATGCGGAGGTCGGCCGGACCGTGGTGGACAGCCGCCTGACAGACCAGGCTCCGGAGCACCGCCCGGAGTACGGCCCGGTCGCCGACCACTCCGAGACTGTTGCCCGGCGTGAGGTCGAGCCCGAGCGGCGCCAGCGGGAGTTTGCCGAGCTGGCTGAGGGCCGTGGCCACGTCGGGCGGTGGCTCGGTGGCGCCGAACGATCCGGGAGCGTCCAGCGGAGGGGTCCAGTCGACGGTGGCCGTCCCGAGCCGGAGCTGGAGGAAGTCGTCGTGGTTGCGGCGCCGTTCCCAGAGGTGGGTGCTCGGAGCGGTGGCCCGGCGCACGACCTCGGACGGGTCCGGCAGGCGCTCCCGGAGCCGGGCGATCTCGGCCCGGCGGGCATTGACCAGCGAACGGCGGAACTGCTCCAGCGTCTGCTCCGCTTCGGCCTTCCCCTCGGACGTTTCCTTGCGGAGCCGCTTCTTGTCCTGCAGGTAGTTCCCGACGGCCATGGCCGGGCTGAGGAGTGCGAACCCCATCATGGCCGGGTTGACCATGATCCCCATGCCGATTCCAAAGACCGCCGGGAGGCCGACCTGCATCAAGCTGAACCGGACGCCGGCGGAGGGTTGGCGGATTGCGGCGGGGAGCCGGAGCGCCTTCTCCGCCGGCCGGACCGCCGAGCGGGGCTGGCGGTTGAACGTCACGGTGCCGGTGCGGCGCGGCGCCCCCAGCTGGGGGCGGTCGGGCTGCGAAGTGGGCGCCAGGGTCAGCTGGACGGCGCCGAGTTGGGCGACCTGGTCGGGCTCGAGCCGCAGCGAGCTTGGGACCCGGTAGCCCTCGACCACGGTGCCGTTCCTGGAACCGAGGTCGGACAGGACGACCTCGCCCGAGGGGCTGACGTCGAGCCGGGCGTGGGTCGGGGAGACCGTCGGCGAGCCCGTGTCGACCTCGACGTCGCCCCGGCCGATGACGTATGGGCCGGGGGTCAGGGGCAGGCGCCGCCCGCCGTCGGTCCCCCCCACGACCCGCAGCTCCAACCTGGCGTTGGCGGCCGCCGCGCCGTCCGGCCCGGAGGCCGGTTGGATGACCGACCCATGGCGGAGCCCAACCTGGGCCAGGGGAGTCGCCGCGTCGAAGAACCGGCCGTCGACGAGCAGGCCGGCACCACCGGCGGACCCGGTGACCGCCGCCGCCAGGCTGGCGATGGTCTCCTCCTCCGGGTCGAGATCGAGGCTGACCTCTCGCACCGTGCCGTTCGACAGGACAGCGACATGCATTGGGGATCTCCCTCGGCCCGAAGCCCAGGATCGGAGCTGACCCGACCGGTCCGTCGGGTCAGCGCTGGAACTGCTGGGCGATGTTCTTCTCGGCCTCGTCGTAGGCGTCGGCGGCCCGCCCCAACAGTTGCGACACGCCGTCGAGGGCCTGCTGGCACTGCGACCAGCTCTTGTTGAACTCCTCGTAGTAGCCGTTGAAGGCACTGGCGCCCTGGCCCGTCCAGGTGCCGGTGAGCTCGCGGACCTTGCCCATCATCCGCTGGAGTTCCTGCGTGATGTTGCTGGCCGTGTTGCGCATGTCCCCGGCGGTGGTGCGAAGCTCGCCGGAGGTGACGGTAAGGCGACCGCTCATGCCAGACTCCTTCGGTCGTGGCGCCCATGTGGGCGAGCACCCGATGGCGAGAGATCGTACCGAAGGGACGCGAAACCGGCACGTGTGTTTTTGGCGGTTCGTCGCTACCATGCCGGCGACCGGCCAGGTCCAGAAGGGGTGCGCCGATGCCCACGCTCGAAGACACCGTGGACTTCAAGGTCGTCACGCTCAACGACCT
>JAUZEY010000169.1 GCA_030838785.1 Actinomycetota bacterium
CAGCCCAGCGGGAGGTCAACCGGGCCGAGCAGGCCGGGATCGTCACGGTCCGCCGGGTCGGCCCTGCCCGCCTCGTCCGAGCCAACTCCGCCCACCCGCTGTTCACGCCCCTCCGGCAACTGATCCTCGCCACCTACGGCCCCCCAGTCGTCGTCGCCAAACAGTTCGCCAACATCGACGGCGCGGCCGCCGTGATCCTGTTCGGGTCCTGGGCCGCCCGCTACGCCGGCGAAGCCGGCCGAGCCCCCAACGACATCGACGTACTCGTCCTCGGTGAGGCCGACCGGGCCGAACGGGAGATCGGCCTCCCCGTCCAAGCGACGGTGCGAAGCCTCGACCAATGGCGGCAAGCGCGAGAGAGCTTCATCACCGAGGTCAAGCGGCGCCCGCTCGTCCCCGTCCTCGTCGATGACGGACACCCCGACCTCGGGCGAGAACTTCAGGCTCTCCCGGACAGACCGGAGGAGACGCCATGACCTGGCAACGGGGTCGCGACGACATCGACCGACTCCTGGCGGCCGGCGAACTCGAACAGGTCACGCCCTCCCCCGACGTCGCCGACCGCCTCCTGGCCGACGCCGAAGCCCGCGAAGCCGGGGCGACCTACTGACCGAGCCCCCGCCAGCCCCCGTGAAATCCCGCGCCCAGATCGCCCGGCGTGCGCTCGAGGCCGAGGCCTCCAGCCTTATCCCTCCATCCGGCTAGTGAACTGGTTCGTGTCGAAATAGTCCCGCCAGGCCTTGATCTTGCCGTCGCTGACCTCGAAGGTTCCCATGACCGGCAGCTCAAACGTCTTGTCGGGGAGCGTGAAGACGTCCACCCGCTCGGTCATCACGACCGGACCGTCGGCTGCGAGGTTGACAATGCGGAACTCGATGTTCTCGATGCCGGGCGGGCCAGGGCGAATGAACGTGGCGAAGTTGTCGGCGATGGCCTTCCGGCCGGTGACCGGTGCGAACGGGATGTTGTGGTAGACGGCGTCGTCGGTGAAGAAGGCCGCCAGGTCGTCGGCCCCCATGCCGTCGCCCCACGCCGCGCAGAACCTGCGCACCACCTCGATCGGGCTCTCCATCTGGCTCCTCCTGCGGTCCGGCGAAAGCGACGCCGTAGCTGATGGCCTCGCACCCTCCCCCGCGGTGGCAGAACTCTAGGCGCTCATGGCTTCAGCACCACCTTGCCGATGGTCGCTCCGGCCTCCATGAGCCGGTGGGCTTCGGCGGCGTCGGCCAGCGGCAGCGAACGCACGGCAGGAGTGTGGACCTGACCCGAAGCGATCCAACCGATGAGCCGCTGCAGCGATGCGACCGCCTGCGCCGGTCGGTGCTCGAACCAGATGCCGAGGTTGAAGCCGGTCAGGATCTGGCTGGGTGCCGGGTCGTACAGCAGCGGGACGAGCGCGGCCGGGTCGAGACCGTCGACCGATCCGCTCACCGCGCCATAGCTGATGAGGCGGCCGAACGGGGCCAGGATGGCGAGGGTCTCCCCGAGGTGGGCCGGCCCGTTCATCTCCAGCGCGACGTCGACGCCCCTCCCACCGGTCAGCTCCAGCACCCGCTGGGTCCAGCCGGGCTGGCGATACTCCACGGCCTCGTCCGCTCCCAGCGCCAGGGCGGTCTCTCGCTTGGCGGCCGTCCCGGCCCCCGCGATCACGCTTCCGGCCCCGAGCAACTTGGCGATCTGGACGGCGTAACTTCCGACCCCGCCGGCCGCGGCCGGGACGAACACCGTCTCTCCCTCGGCCACTTGGGCGACGTCGTGGAGGACCATGGTGGCGGCCAGGCCCGAGACGACGATGCCGGCGGCGGCGTCGGCGCTCAGCCCGTCCGGGATCGGAATGAGGTTGACGGCGGAGGCGACTGCGTACTCGGCGTACCCGCCCGACGCGTCAGCTCCGACCGTGCCGAAGACCGGCGTCCCGACCGGGAGGCCATCGACGCCGTCGCCGAGCGCGGCGACGGTGCCGGCGACCTCGGCCCCGGGCACGAACGGCAGGGGCGTCGGAACCGGGTAGACATCGCCGCGGCGGCGCATCAGGTCGGAGAAGTTGACGGCGGCCGCATCCACCTTGAGCAACACCTCGCCCGGGCCGGGTTCCGGGTCGGGGAGCTCCACGAGATGGAGCACCTCGGGGCCGCCCCGCTCGGTCATCTGAATCGCTTTCACGGTCGCTCCTTCGTAGTCGGACGGGCGCGCACCCGCTCAAGATCGCTGTCTAGAACAGATAACTCCAATCCTGGTCCCGTCATTCCCCCTTTAGGATTCACCTCTCGGCCAACGGACCGCGGTTACTGTGGTCAAGGTGGCTCCCGGTCCCCGAGCGCGCGGTCGCGTGCCGTCGTCGACGGCGGCATCCGGTGGCCCGATCAGCAACGCGCTGATCAGGGCGACCCGCCTGCACCATCTGCGAGCCCGACAGTTGCTGCAGGGCCTGGGTCTCCATACGGGGCATGAACTGCTCCTCATGCACCTCTGGGATTCCGGACCGCAGCGGCAGGCCGATCTGGCCGCCGAGTTCGACACCGATTCGGCCTCGATGACCCGGACCGTGCAGCGGCTGGAGCGGGCCGGATTCGTCCGCCGGCGGCCGGACCCCGCCGACGGCCGGGCGACCCTGGTCGACTCGACCTCGGCCGGAATGGCGCTGCGCGACCGGATCGAGCGGTTGTGGACCGAACTCGAAGCCGACACCGTCGGCGACATGACCGCGGCGCAGCAACGGCAGCTGCTTCGCGGCCTGCAGCGCCTGGAGGCGAACCTTTCATCCCTGACCGATTAGCTGTCTAGCACAGCAGCACTGATCTGGGCGGCGGTCAGCGTCCGTGGGGCCCCAGAGGCGTAGCCGCACAGGAGTTCCAACGCCCGGGTCCGCCGGTGGCCGGAGTCCATGGATGCGCCTCGGCTGCCACCTGCGCACCCCAGTCACTCGCGGCCCGTACGCGCCGGAAGGTCTGAGTCGAAAGACCCGACAATCGACCCGATCGCCGTCCCGAGACCGTTCAGGGCGTCTCGCTCGAGATGATTCATGATTCGTTCACGCACACTGCGGAGATGGGCTGGATACGCATCAACGAGCCTGCGCAGGCCCCGGTCGGACAGCGTGACGTCAGTGCCCCGTCCGTCGTCGGCACTCCGGCACTTCTCGACCAGGCCTTCCGAGATCAGCGTGTCCACCAGTCTCGTCATCCGGCTGCCCGATAGGTACGCCCGATTCGCCAGCTCGGTGATGCGCAACCGTGAGCCCGGAGCCTCCGACAGGTTCATCAGGACCGTGTACTCGCTGAGCGACAGACCGGCGTTGCGCCGGAGATCTTCGTCCAGTAGCTGGGGGGCAACCACGAAGAATCGAGCAAGGTTCCGCCACACGAATTCTTCGTCACTGTCCAAGGCCTTCAAATTCGGCACGGTCCAAGGTTGCATCTCATGGCTTGCTTGCGCAAGCAGGTTCAGATAATCTGCTTGTGCAAGCAAGTTAATCTATGAGAGGAGACCCCCCGATGATCGAACACGCGATCGAGGCACCCGCCGGCCGGTACACGCTGACGGCAGAGTCGACTATCCGGTTCAGGACCCGTCACATGTTCGGTCTGGCGCCGGTTCGGGGGCGGCTCGCCGTCAAGAGTGCCGTGATCAGCGTTGGAGATTCCCCGGCGGACTCATCGGTCGACGCCACCATCGAGGCCGCCAGCTTCAGCACGCGCAACCCGCTGCGCGACATCCAAGTCCGCTCGCGCCTCTTCCTGCACGCGAGGCGGCACCCCACTTTCCGGTTCCAATCCGACTCGATCTTGTGGCGCGACGGCGCGTGGCAGGTTCGCGGCACTCTCACTGTGCGTGGCAACCATGCTCCGGTCGAGTTCACGGTGGACCAACTCTCCAGCACCGGTTCGGGCCTGACGGTCAAGGCTCATGGAGAGGTCAACCGCTACGCCCTGGGCGTGACCGCCTTCAAGGGAATGGCGGCGCGGAAGCTGACGTTCGAACTCGACGCCCGCGCCGCTCGGGATTGACCGTCCCGGCGCATCTCGGGACCCCGCCGATCCGAGCTGGAACTACAGGTACAGGGCGGAGTTAGCGGTTCCTACTTGCCGTGGCGCGACGTCGCTACGTCCGCCGGCCGGCGTAGGCGAGAAACCTCGTCTGGTCGTCCGCGTCGGCGGGAACGTCGATTCGGGGCCCGAACATGCCGTCAGCGCGCATCACGTCTTCGGGCATCGCGCCCATGGCGGCGATCATGCGTTGGAGTTGGTCAGGGTCGAGGGTCTCCGACTGGCCGGTGGCGCGGGCGAGATCCCAGGTGTGCGTGAACACGTCGCCGGTGACGATCATGTCGACGGTATCGGCGAACGACTGCGTGCTGAACGGCGTCTCGATCTGTTTGGCAGCCATCGCCGGCTCGGCGAGTGCCTTGGCGATCGTCGACTGCACCGTCTCCCAAGCGCCGACCGGGTCATCCTGTACGGACGGCACGGTCGGGAACTCCACCCCTTGGGATGCGAAGAACCCCGAAATCCACTCGGTGAGATGACCGACGACATCGCGTGCCGTCCAACCGTCGCAGGGCGATGGGTTGTTCCAAGCATCTGCGGGGACGGCCCGAACAAGGTCGGTGAACTGGGCGGTGATGCGCTCGTAGCGCTCGGCGATGTCGCTCATGAACAGGTAGACGCTACGGACGGCGGGAACTCATCGCCAGTCCTGCTCGTCGTCGCCATCGCAACCGCCGAAGCCCCGCGGCGTCCGTGAACCGTTCCGAAGGGCCGGCGCGACAGGCGGGTCGTGGCCAGAACCCCGACCGTCCCGGCTGATGGCGCCTTCGCTGAAGCCGCAGATCATCGGCCGGTCCAGCCCTAACTCGTCGATCAGGGCCAGGTGCGGCGACCAGCTCGGCAAGGCGCATTTGCGACCGATCGGACTGGTGGGCCATACGGGCAGGTTACTGGCGGAGCAAGCCTGTCTGGGGTGGTCGATTCCGCCCGGCCTGACGGGCCGATACACCCGCCGAATGCCGGGCGGACCCCAGCGCACCACGTAGAAGTCGGCGGTTCAAATCCGCTCACCTCCACCACCGGTTCAGGACTATAAGTCCTGGTCAGAGCCGCTTTTCTCGGTGGCCCGGTCGGAGCCTGGATTTTGTCCTCGTTGGACCACGGACGCAGGAAAACCACGCGATCG
>JAUZEY010000052.1 GCA_030838785.1 Actinomycetota bacterium
TGCCTCCTCGCGGAGGAAGCGCAGAACCCGGCGGGCGCACGCTTCGGCGCCGGTGAGCATCTCGCCTTCGGCGACCTCGAGGTACGTCCCGGCGGGCAGGCAGGCGCCGATTCGGCGGTTGGCCGCCTTACCCGGTGGCTTCCCGGCCCACGGCATCGAGGACGTGATCGGCGCCCGGATCTGCGGGGGCCGGTACCGAGACGAGGTCGGTCTCCAGGCGCCAGGCGACCCGGTTGCGGCCGACCTTGGCGGCATAGAGGGCACTGTCGGCCCGGGCCACCGCCATGTCCACCGACCCCGTCAGGGCCGTGAGCCCCGCGGAGATCGTGACCATTCCGGACGGCGGGTTCAGCTCGTGCGGGATACCGAGGCCTTCGACCCGGTGCCGGAGCCGCTCGGCGGTCTCCATGGCGGACTCCAGGGAGGTTTCGGTGAGCACGGCCAGGAACTCTTCGCCGCCGTAGCGGAACAGGGAGTCGCCCGCTCGCAGGCTCTGGCGCAGCGCGCCGGCCACGGCCGCCAGCACGGTGTCGCCGGCGGGGTGGCCGTGCTGATCGTTGTACTCCTTGAAGCGGTCGAGGTCGCACAGCATGAGCCAGTAGTGGTGCTCGTAGCGGCGGGCGCGGGCCGCCAGGACGACGAGATCCTCGTCCATCGACCGGCGGTTCCCGAGACCGGTGAGGGGATCGGTGCGGGCGGCGAGTGCCTCCTGCCGGTGGAGTCGTCGCAGTTCGTGGCGGTGATGGGCCAGGCGCCGGTGCAGCAGGGTGACCCGCGTCGCCACGACGAGGCGCACCGCCAGGTCGGCCGGATCGAGCGGCTTGGCGATGTAGTCGTCGGCCCCCGCCTCCATGGCCGCCATGACATCGCCCCGATCGGAGACCGAGCTCACGACGACGATGTAGGTATAAGACCCGTCGGGCTCCGCTCGGATCCGGCGGCACAGCTCCCGCCCGTCGACCCCGGGCATGACCCAGTCCGTGAGCATGACGTCGGCGCCCCGCTCGACGTACGCCGCCCACGCCTCGTCACCGCTGGCGGCGAGGACGGCTTCGTGGCCGAGGCTGATCACCGCCGCACCGGCCACCAGTCGGGCGACCCGGTCGTCGTCGACGACGATGACCCTCACCGGCGGGCCGGAACGGCGGCTCGCAGGGCGGTCTCCGCCCGTCGGAACTCGGTCGTCGTGACCCCGAGCAGCCGCCGGACGTCCTCGACGTCGGACGCCTCGACCGCCGACCGGCCGAGGGCGACACGGGCCTGCCGTTGCACGTGGCCGGCGGCTTCGGCCAGGGCCACGGCACCGATCGTGTCGCTGCTGCCCTTCAGCTCGTGGGCGAGGTCGGCCAGAGTGCCGAGGTCGCGGGCCCGGAGGGACCACTCCATCCTCACCACCCGGAAGTGCCCGTCCTCGACGAAGGCGTCGACGAGCCCTTCGATCGTGGCGGGGCTGCCCGACCCGGCGCAGATCTCGGTCAGGAACGTGAGTCGCTCGAGGTCGAGACTGGGACCCCCCGGTACAGAGCTGGACGGGATCGCGTCGGACGACCGGGGCGGGGCCATGCGGACATGGTCAGCCACTGACGGGCAGTGGGCAATGACCATTCTCGAAATGCTCCCAACGGGTCATAGGCGCCAACTCCTTCGGCCGGGCACCGGTGGTCCTTCAGCGTCCTGGCCCGGGCCGCCGACCGGAGCGTGAACGCTCCGTAACGCGCCCCTCGGGGACCTGTCGTGCCCGGCGAATGTGCGTTAGGGTGCGCGCTCGACGAGCGTCGCTCCAGACCCCGGCGTCGCAGACGGCCCAACACGCGCGCCTGCGGAGGTTCGGAGTCATGACGCTCGAACGTGCGCAGCACCTGGACACGAAGATGGCCACGAACATGGCCCTCGTCACCGGGTCGGCGGCGCGGGCGACCGACGTCAGCCTGGCCCTGGAGAAAGAGGGTTTCTCCACGTACAGCGCTCCGTCCGACGCCCTGCACCTCGTGGAGGAGCTTCGCCACGCCGCCCTCCCCGGCCGGTCGTTGAGCTGCTACGTGCAGCTGCCGACGACGGAGCTCGACGAGGGGCGCACGGGTACCCTGGCCGGATTGCGGGCCCTCGTCGCCAACGCCCTCCTGGCCCGCTTCGACGCTCTCGCCGTGGTGGCCCCCCGCCTCGCCCCCGGCGCCCGGTTGGTGATCGTGGCCGGTGATCGGGCCGGAGCGACCGGCGACGCCGACCTCGGCCTCCCCGGCCTCTCGGCGGTGCTGGCGGAGGCCGTCCTGGCCCGGCGGGGGCCGGACGGCGTCCACACCACCGTCATCGGAGCCCACCTCACGGCGGCCGACATCGCCGCGATCGCCGGTGGGCGCGACCGGAACCGGAACGCCAGGACGTGGGGGCAGATCACCGGGTACGTCCCGCCCCTGTCGTCCGTGGGGAGGTCGCGCCGGGTCCCGGCGTCGCCCAGCGCCCTGCTGGCCGGCTTCGCCGGGGTCTCGCCCGAGCTCAGCTACGTCGACTGGCGCGACGAGGTTCTGGGCCTGGTCGCGGAAGTCTCCGACGGCCGTCCCCGGTCCGACCGCTGACCAGTCCCGAGTACGCCGGAGGGCCGGAAGGGAACCGTTCGGGGCAAAGCTCACCGACGCCCGAGGTGGCGACGACGCCCGATGGATACCGTGCCAGACAGGACGACCCGCCGGACGAGCGTCCGGCGGGTGAGCAGGTCGACTTCAGGAGGAGACGGCGATGTTCATACAGGTGATCACAGGCCAGGCGATAGATCGCGAGGGCCTTCTGCGCCTCGGCGACCGGTGGAACGACGAGCTCCGTCCGGGGGCCACCGGCTTTCTCGGCAGCGCCGCCGGTGTGACCGACGACGGGCGGTTCGTCGCCGTCGTGCGCTTCGAGTCGGAGGCCGCGGCCCGCCGCAACAGCGAGCGCACCGAACAGGGCGCGTGGTGGGCGGAGACCGAGAAGTGCCTCGAAGGGGTGGCCTTCGCCGAGAGCGCGGAGATCATCACCATGCTGGGCGGCGCCGTCAAGGAGGCCGGGTTCGTCCAGGTGATGCGGGGCCGGATCACCGATGCGCAGCGGATGGCCGGCGTCCGGGAGCGCATGGGCGAGATGGAGGCGGCCCTTCGCCGTCACCGGCCCGATGTCCTCGGTGACGTCATCGCCGTGCACGCCGACGGCTCCTACACCGACACCGTGTACTTCCAATCGGAGGTGGCGGCCCGCCGGGGCGAGAGCGGGGACATGCCCGCCGACGTCGGCGCGCTGTTCGACAACCTCATGTCGGCGATCACCGTCGACGAGTACCTCGACCTGAGAGCTCCATCGCTGGCCTGAGCTGCGGCCCGCGCCAGCGGTCCTTGTCCCCCGCCGGGACAAGGACCGTTTTGCGCCTGCGGCGTTGCTCCGCCTATCCGGCGACGACCTGCGTCTCTGGCGCGGTGGCGTTCACGAGTCCGGGCGCCTTCCTCGACAGGGAACGGATCGCCCGGGTCGCCAGCGTGGGAACGGCATCTTTGCCCGGCTTCGGGCGGGATGGCCGGATGACCGCCGCGCCGGCCTGTGCCAGTGTCGGACCGCGCGGCTTGCGCCGACACAGGGAGGCCGAATGGCCGAACAACCGAACCAACTCCTCGTACGCCGGGGATTCGAGGCGTTCAACACCGGCGACGTCGACACGCTGGTCGAGATCATCGCCGACGACGCGGTGCAGATCATGCCCGGCAACAACATCGTCGCCGGTGAGCACAAGGGCCGGGAGTCGATCCTGACCATGTACGCCCGCCTCTTCGAGGAGACGGCCGGCACGCTCAAGGTCATCCTCGAAGGGACCTATGCCGCCGGCAACAGCGTCGTCGCCATCTATCACGGCACGGCCACACGCAACGGCCGCTCTCTCGACCAGCGCAACGCCCTGGTATTCGAGATCGAGCACGGCCAGGCCGTCCGCCTGACCGACCTGCCGGCCGACG
>JAUZEY010000228.1 GCA_030838785.1 Actinomycetota bacterium
CGGTTTTGCGGGACGATCCGTCCCCAGATCGTCGGCGCTCCCCAGTCGGCCGAAGGGAACTCGCGGCCGGCGTCCTCATCGGGGTGGCGGCGCTGGTCAAGTTGTATCCGGTGTTGCTCGTCGTGGCGGTGGTGGCGGCGTCGCCGGGCCGGCGCGGGCGGGCGTTGCTCCGTACCGGCGGAGCGGCTGCCGCGGTGGCGGTGGCGGGCTACCTGCCCCATGTCCTCCGGGTGGGGAGCAAGGTCGTCGGGTTCCTGCCCGGGTATCTCCGGGAGGAGCACTACGACGGCGCCGGCCGCTATCTCGTGGCCGGCGCGCTGCGGGTCCCGGGCGCGGCGGCGGGCGTGGCATCGCTCCTGGCGTTGCTGCTGGCGACGGCGTGGGTGTGGGTGCGGCGGCCGCCGGCGCCGCTCGGGGCGACCGTGATCATGGGAACGCTGCTGCTGGCGGCGTCGCCGGTCCAACCGTGGTACGCCGTCACCCTCCTGGCCTTCGCCACGCTGGCCGTCGAGCCGCAGTGGGGCGCCGTGGTGGTGGCGGGGTACCCGTACTTCTTCGCCGTCATCCTGCTGCACCCGCAGCGCGTCGGGATCGGGCAGGTGGCCTACGGGCTCGCCGCCGCCGGCGTCAGCGTTCCCTTATTGCTCCGGGGGTTCCGGGCCTCAGGCCGTAGCATGAGGGGATGCCCACCAAGCGGATGCTGACCGGAGACCGGCCGACCGGGAAGCTGCACGTCGGCCACTACGTCGGCAGCATCAAGAACCGCGTCGAGCTCCAGCACCAGTACGAGAGCTTCTTCATCATTGCCGACCTCCACATGCTGACGACCAAGAACAGCAAGGAGGACATCGCCGAGGTCGCGGCCAACGCCCGGATGATGGTGCTCGACTCCCTCGCCGCCGGCATCGAGCCGGACCTGGCCACGTTCTACCTGCAGTCGGCCATTCCCGAGGTCTGTGAGATCAACACGATCTTCCAGAACCTCGTCACGGTGCCCCGGCTGGAGCGGATGCCGAGCCTCAAGGAGATGGCCCGCGACGCCAAGAAAGAGGAGATGCCCTACGGCCTCCTCGGCTACCCGGTGCTGCAGGCGGCCGACATCCTCTGCGTCAAGGCCAACGTCGTCCCGGTGGGGAAGGACAACGTCCCGCACGTGGAGGTGACCCGGGAGATCGCCCGGCGTTTCAACAACCTGTACGGGCCGGTGTTCCCCGAGCCCGACTTCCTCATGGCCGAAGTGCCGACGCTCGTCGGCACCGACGGGCAGGGGAAGATGAGCAAGAGCGTCGGCAACACGATCTACCTGTCCGACGACGAGGCCACCGTCCGCAAGAAGGTCGCCGGCATGTACACCGACCCGAAGCGGATCCGGGCCGACATCCCCGGGACGGTGGAGGGCAACCCGGTGTTCATCTACCACGACGTCTTCAATCCCAACACGGCCGAGGTCGAGGACCTCAAAACCCGTTACCGGGAAGGGAAGGTCGGCGACGTGGAGGTCAAGGAGAAGCTGGCCGCGGCGCTCAACCGCTTTCTTGATCCGATGCGCGTGCGGCGGGCCCGCTTCGAGGCCGACTCCGGCCTCGTCGACCGGCTGATCGTGGAGGGAACGGAGAAGACGAGGGCCGAGGTGAAGCAGACCGTCTTCGACATGCGCAAGGCGATGGGGCTCACCGCCACCTACAACCAGATCCGCCGCAAGGCGGAGCGCTCCGCCCCCAAGGAGCGGGACACGCTCGACTAGGTCGGGCGCCCCAGGGCGCGGACCGCGGTCTTCAAGCGCGGTTCAAGTCACTCTCAAGACCGCAGGGCCGCGTACCCGTCCGCCGAATTTCTCTGGCGACCGGGGCCGCGGTCGTTCGTCCGACCGCCCCCGTCCCTGTGTTCCACACGACACCGGTCGGCCGCACGGTCGACGAGGAGGTCCCCCATGTTCCCCTGGAAACTGTTGTTCCGGTTCTTCAGCGCCATGGTGCTGTTCGCCACCGGCGGGTTCGCCGCCGGCCACGACCTGCCCCTTCCCTTCACCGGTTCGCCGACGGAGGTCGCCGCTCCGCCGGCCACCCCCGTCGCCGATCCCACGACGACCACCACGACCGCTCCGGTGGTCGATCCGGCCCCGCCGGTGGACGTATCCACCACCACGACCACGGCCCCTCCCGTCGTCGTGGAGCCGGTGCCCAACCCCGTTCCCGTCGTCCCGCCGACCACGCTCAAGCCGGTCACCACACCCACCACCGCGCCGCCGGCCGCCCCGCCCGCCGTTCCGGTCGACGGTGACGCCCCCTCGGTCTGCGCCGCCGCCGCCACGGCGGTGTGCGGCCCGGCCGCCCCGGCGCCCGCCGACACCCACGCCGCCCGGGTGCAGCGCTGCCAGGACTGGTGGAACTCGCTGGCCGACGCCTTCGACCACAACAACCGGCCCGAGTGGGCCGGCCGGGCCCGCGAGATCGCCGGCCGGTGCGAGGAGATGATCACCCGCTGGGAGCAGATGCAGCAGAACGGGGCCGACCACCCCAAGGGTGACCACAACAGCGACGGCCACCCCGACAACGGTTGGGACCAAGGCAAGACCGGCCACGACGGCGACCACCCGACGCCGCCGCCGGCCCAGCCCCAGCCCCAGCCCAAGCAGCAGGTCTCGCGCCACGGCGAGGGCCGTCACTAGGGAGGACTGGTAGCCCCCAGCTGCCATTCAAGAGCTGACGGCACGCAGCCGGGGCCCCGGACCGATCCACGGTCCGGGGCCCCGTCATGCGCTCAGGCGGCTTCCCAGGCGTCGGTCACGTCGGCCACCGGCACGAAGACGTCGCGGCCGTTGACGTAGAGCCAGAGCGTGTCGGTGCCGTGGCCGGCCGAGACGAGTTCGCAGTCGTCCAGCCGGGAGCCATCGGCCAGGGCCAGGCTGATGCGGCGTCCCTCGAGATGTCCGATGAGTTGGACCGCCCGTTCGACAGTCATGTCCCAACCTAGCAGAAATCTGACATTAAGTGCAGTACCGGCAGTAATGCCACATTCCCGGGGAACGGCTCTGCTCTATGTGGACCTGCTCCACAGTGACAACACCGTAGGTCTGGGTTAACGTAAGAGCCCGGTCGGGCAGGCGGAGCCCGGAGCGCGGAGCGCAGAGCGCAGCGGAGGCCTGATGAGCAGGCGGGGATGGTGTTCGGTCGTGATGGTGGTCGCCCTGTCCTTGGGCCTCGCCGCCCCGGCCGGGGCGGCCGAGACGACCTTCGACGACAGCTGCGCCGACGTCTACGGGCACCGGGCCCTCGGCGATCTGGACAAGACGACCGACCCGACGCCGGGCTCGTCGGTGGCGTCGGGCCAGACGATGGCGGTGAGCCTGAAGTGGCCGACATCCGCCGTGGCCGGCGACCGCACCCACCGGATCATGGATTGTCTGAGCGTCGACAAGGGCGAGCCCCGGCTGTGGGCCGACCGGCAGTTCAACAGCGCCAGCGGGGCCGTCACCCTGTCCGAGGTCGTACCGGCCGGGCTGGCCCCGGGCAGCACGGTGTGCAGCCAGAGCTTCCTGAAGACGCAGGGGTCGTTCGGCCCGGTCACCCGGTGGAGCGACAAGACGTGCTACCCGGTCGGCGACGCCGGGTCGTTCCACGCCCTGTCGCGGTCGCCGTCCCCGCCGTCGCCCCCGTCGGCCTCGGCGTCGCCGCCGCCGGCGCCCGCCAACCGCTCCACGCCGACGACCCGTTCGTCGTACTTCGCCCCGCCGCCGACGTCGCCGCCGAGCAGTAGCGGCGACTACAAGGCGCCGTGGCCGCCGTGGGAGAGGACGCCGAAGGTGAGCGCCTCGCCGCCGGTGACGGCCACGCCGACGACGACCGCGCCCCGGACCGCGGCCTCGGCGCCCCGCAAGGCGTCGGGCACGCAGTCGGCCGCTCCGGCCACGCGGCGCTCGGCGGGCCAGCCGACCGGAACCCTGCCCCGGACGGGGGCGGGCGTCGTCGTCCTGACCGGCATCGCGGCCGTCGCCCTCTTCTCCGGCCGGCAGCTGCGCAAGGCGTCGGAGCGCATCGCCGACAACCTCCCCGTGCCCGCCGTCCCCATCGACGACGAGCCGACGCTGGTCCTCGGGCGGCGCTGGTAAGCGGCGGCTGACCGTCCGTTCCGTCCCCTCCGCAGGACGTGGGGGTCCGGCCGAGGAGTTCGTCGACTAGCGGGCCCGCTGGGCCAGCGTGAGGCCGAAGGTCTCGGGGTGGGCCACGAAGTCGTCGAGCTCGTCGGCGGTCAGCATCATGACCAGATCGGCCGCGCCGATGTGGTGGGCGTCGGCCATCTGGCGCCCCAGCTCCCGGAGCGCGACGCGGATCTCGTTCACCACCCGGGCGGCGGCCGCCGCGGCGGGCTGCCCACCGTCGCCGCCGGGCAGGCTCCCAACGTCGGGGGAGGCCGCGTCGGGGGCGGCCGCGTCGGGGGCGGACCGGAGCCCGTCCACCTCCCGCAGGGCCGCCTCCGGGTCGGTCTCCCACACGTCGGCCCCGATGTCCCACGGGCCGGGGCCGAGGTAGCCATGTTCGTAGAGGAACGTGTCGAAGGCGTCGAGGAAGGCCTTGGCGTCGGTCGACGGCGACCCGTCGAGCCGCTCGAGGATGCCGGGTACGCCCCCGTCGAAGTACAGCTGCAGGTCGGCGGAACGGACCACGGTCCGGGACAGTTCCCACAGCGCCCGGGCGGCGGCGGAGGACTCCAGCGGCCCGAGCCGATCGGCGGTGAGATCGGCGGCGGCGCAGAGCTCGCCCAGCAGGGGCAGGAACCCCCGGGCCCGGGCGGCCAGCTCGGCCGGGGTCAGGTACGTCAGGTCGGTGCGGGAGCGGCGGGCGGCCGCGGCCCGCTGGCGGGGCCCGTCGGCCCGGCCCTCGCCACCTCCCGTCTGGGCGGGCGGCGTCGCCTGCTCCCACACCAGCGTGCGACCGAGGGGGCTCAACGTGTCGGCCACGGAGCGGGATCCTAGACCTGGGGGACCCACCCGAAGGCGTCGGCCCTGATCACGACGGTGCCCGCCGAGCGGTCGTGGAGCGGCTGGAGGAGCGGGTCGCCCAGGGCCAGGAAGGTGATGAACCAGAACAGGGCCCGGGCCCCGCCCCGGTGGATCGCCACCCGGAGGCGGATGGGGCCGCCGGTGTCCCGGCTCACGACCCGGATCCCGACGATGCGCTTCCCGAACGTCTGGCCGCCGGCCGCCTCCATCAGCGCCGGGACGAGCAGGACCGCGACCCAGGCCAGCAGCCGGACGATCTGCCGGGAGGCCGACGCCTGGGGCGCGAACGCCTGGTCGGGGCCGATCGCCCCCGACCACAGGAGCACGAGGAGGGCGAAGGAGACGTCGAGAGCGGCGGCGGCGATGCGGGCCCGGGGCTCAGCCACCTGGCCGGGCCGGGCGGGCCGGAACAGGGGCGGCGCCGTCGGGTCCTCGGCGAAGGCAAGGCGCCCGAAGGCCCGGAGCGACGGCCGATTCCCACAGCGGCCGCACGGCCGCGTCCACGATCCCTGCCGGGACCCACAGGTCGGGCACTGCACCCTCTCAGGATCCGTCCTCTGGACCGGCCCTGTAAAGCCGCGGCTCAGGCCTGCCCGAGGCGATGGACGCGCAGCGTGTTGGTCGACGCCTCGGTCCCCGGCGGCGTGCCCGCCACCACGACGACGGCGTCGCCCGCCTCGGCCCGGGCGAGCTCGAGCATGGCCCGGTCGACGTGGGCGGTCATCTCGTCGGTGTCGGCCGGCGCCGGCTCCAGGAACGTCTCCACGCCCCACACCAGGGCCAGCTGGCTGCGCACCCGCGGCTCGGGGGTGAAGGCCAGCACCGGCAGCGCCGGCCGCTGCGCCGCCAGGAGGCGGGCCCCGGCCCCCGACAAGGTGAAGGCGACGAGGGCCTTGGCCCCCACCGCCCGTCCGACCATGACCGCCCCGAGGGCGATGGCCTCCTCCTGGGGCCGGGGCGGGTCGATCCGGGCCCGGCTCGGCGGCAGGTCGGGCATGGTCTCGCTGGCGGTGATGATGCGGGCCATCGTCAGGACCGCCTCGATCGGGTGGCGGCCGATGCTGGTCTCGGCCGAGAGCATGAGGGCGTCGGCGCCGTCGAGGACGGCGTTGGCCACGTCGGACGTCTCGGCCCGGGTCGGGCGGTTGCGCTCCACCATCGACTCCAGCATCTCGGTGGCGACGATCACCGGCTTGGCCTGGCGCCGGCACAGGACGATGGCCCGTTTCTGCACCAGCGGCACCCGCTCCAGGGCCGTCTCCACGCCGAGGTCGCCCCGGGCGACCATGATCCCGTCGAAGGCCTCGATGACGGCCTCGAGCCGTTCCAGGGCCTCGGGCCGCTCGAGCTTGGCGATGACCGGCACGCGGGTGCCGGCTTCGTCCATGACCGCCCGCACGGCGGCGGCGTCGTCGGGTGAGCGCACGAACGACAGGGCCACCAGGTCGACGCCGAGGTGGAGGGCGAAGCGGAGGTCGTCGACGTCCTTGTCGGTGAGGGACGGGCTGCTGACCGCCACGCCGGGGAGGTTGATCCCGCTGTGGTCGCGGATCGTGCCGCCCCGGGTGACGACGCACTCGACCGCGCCGGGGGCGCACCCGAGCACCTTCAACTCGACGGTCCCGTCGGCCAGGAGGATGGTGTCGCCGGGGCGGACGTCATCGGCCAGCGCGGCGTAGCTGGTCGACAGCCGGTCGGGGGTGCCGGTCGCCCCACCCACGCTGATCACCAGCCGGGCCCCGCCGGCCAGCAGGGCGCAGCCGCCGAGGAGGCCGCCGATGCGGAGCTTGGGCCCCTGCAGGTCGGCCAGCACGCCGACCGCCCGTCCGGCGGCGTCCGAGGCGGCCCGGACATTGGCGTAGGCGGCGGCGTGGTCGTCACGGTCGCCGTGGGAGAAGTTGAGCCGGGCGATGTCCATGCCGGCGCCGACGAGGGCGGCGATGCGCTCCGGGGAGCTCGTGGCCGGCCCGATGGTGCACACGATCTTGGCCCGCCGCGCCGCGGCGGCCCCCGGGTGGGTGGCCGGGGGCGCGCCGGGGGCGGGTTCGTGGAGGAGGGTTTCGGTCATCGCTCCGACCCTAGGGGCGGCTCCGTTTCCGATCCGTCTCCGGGTTGTGAAGGGCGCGGGAACTCCAGCCGAATTAGCGTGCGCCGGCGATGCGCATCGTCCTCGACCATCTCCTGGTCGGCGTCCCCGACCTCGAGGCGGGCGTTGACTGGCTCCAGGCGGCGACCGGCGTCCGGGCGGCCGGAGCCGGCTCGTGGGAGGACGAGGCGGTCGGGCTCGCCTTCGCCTCGCTCGGCGGACGGGCCTACCTGGCCGTCGTCGGCCCCGACGGGTCGGCCGCGCCGGCCGGCTCGCTCGGAGCCCGGCTCGGCGCCCCGGCCGGGCCCCGGTTGGTCGGCTGGGTCTGCCCGGTCGAGCCGGGCGCCCTCGACGGGCTGGCGGCCGCGGCCCGGTCAGCCGGGCTGGCCGCCGTCGTCGGGGAGCTGGCCCGCCGGCGGCCCGACGGCCGCACGGTCGTGAGCCGCCGGCTCGTGCTCGGCGGGGGCGACGGGTCGGCCCACCTGCCGGCCTTCGTAGAACCGGGCCGGGGTGCCCACCCGTCGATCGACGCCCCCGGGGGCCTCCGGCTCCGCTCCTTCTCGGTCGCCGACCCCGATCCGGACGGGCTGGGCAAGCTCCTGGCCGGCCTCGGAGTCGAGGTCGAGGTCGCGGAGGGCGCCCCCGGTCTGGCCGCGGTGCTCGGTTCGCCGATCGGCGAGCTCACCCTGGAGAGCTGAGCGGACGACCGGTGGCGGGCGAACTCCTGGCCGGGTACATCGCCCAGGCCCGCCTCCTGGCCGACGAGGTCCTCTTCCCGGCCGCGATGGCCGTCGACCGGTCCGACTCCGTGCCGGTCTCCCATTTCGACCGGCTGGCCGAAGCGGGGCTCTACGCCCTGGCCGGGCCGGCGGAGGCCGGCGGGCTGGGGGCCGATCCCTCCGCTGTCGGGCCGGTGCTGGAGGCGCTGGCCGGCGGCTGCCTGGCCACCGCCTTCGTGTTCGCCCAGCACCACCCCCTCGTCCGGATGTTGAACTGCGAGGCCGGCCCTGAGCTCCGGGACCGGTGGCTGGAGCCGGCCTGCCGGGGGGAGGTGCGGGGCGGATTGGCGCTGGCCGGCGTGCTCCCCGGCCCGCCGAAGCTGCGGGCCGAGCCGACGGCCGATGGCTGGCGCCTCGACGGGACGTCGCCGTGGGTGACGGGCTGGGGCCGCGTCGACCTGCTCCGGGTGGCCGCCCGCACCGCCGACGGGAGGATCGCCTCACTGGTGGTCGACGCCGTCGATCAGCCCGGGCTCACCGTGACCCGGCAACGGCTGGTGGCCGTCGACGCCAGCGCCACGGTGAACCTCCAGTTCGAGAGGGTGATCGTGCCCGCCGACCGGTTCGCCTCCATCGGGCCCCACGACGAGGCCGGGTACGGCATCACCAATCTGCGCGCCCAGGGCTCCCTGGCGCTGGGCGTGGCGGGGCGGTGCTGCACCCTGCTCGGCTCCAGCCCGTTCGACGACGAGCTGGCCGCCTGCCGCCAGGCCCTCGACGAGGCCGAAGGCGACGCCGTGCCCGTCGCCCGGGCCGGGGCCTCGGAACTGGCCCTGCGGGCGGCGGCGGCCCTGGTCGTGGCGGTGGGATCCCGGTCGATCCTCCTCGAGGAGCACGCCCAGCGCCTCGCCCGGGAGGCCCTGTTCACCCTCGTGTTCGCCAGTCGGGAAGGCATCCGCCGCTCGCTGCTGGCCCGCCTGACACCCCGGCCCTAGCCGGCCAGCGAAGCGGCCGCCCCGAGGAGGCTGACGATCGTTACGATCGTTACGTTGCAGGGCCTGGGAGAGGTGGTCGGCCAGGAGCAGGGGTTGGGCCGATCGGAGCTCGGGCGGCCGGCGACCCGGGGTCAGGACGGCTTGCGGACGCTGATGGTGCCGTGCATGCCGGCCTGGAGGTGCCCGGGCTCGTGGCACTCCATCGTGTACGTGCCGGCGCCGAGCTTGATCACGTCGAGGTCGATCGACTGGCCGGCGCCGGTCTCCCGGATGCCGAGGGCGCGCCCGTCCCGGTAGATGCCGAGGTCGTGATACGTCTTCCCGGCGTTGACGAAGTGGAAGCGGTAGCGGCCCGCCGCCAGGGTCAGGTCGGCCGGGTCGAAACGCATCTCGGTCCCCGTGACCGTGACGGTCTGGACGGTCCCGCCATCCCCGCCGCCGCCGCAGGCGGTGAGGCCGGCCGCGGCGGTGATGGCCAGGGCGAGGAGGACGGCGGCGGGGCGGACGCTGGGCATCGGCGCATTTTCGCAGGCGGAGCGGTCAGGGAGCCGGGAGGTGGAACGACACCTGGGCGCCGCCGCCGGGCCGGTTGGCCGCTTCGATCGTGCCGCCGTGGGCCAGGACGAGGTCGCGGGCGATGGCCAGACCGAGGCCGCTGCCGCCCGACGCCTCCGACTTGGTGAACCGGTCGAAGAGCCCGGACAGCTGCTCGGGGGCGAAGCCGGATCCGGTGTCGGCCACGGTGAAGC
Organism: Actinomycetota bacterium; assembly: GCA_030838785.1. Taxonomy (GTDB): domain Bacteria; phylum Actinomycetota; class Acidimicrobiia; order IMCC26256; family BP-133; genus BP-133. The sequence goes on from JAUZEY010000228.1 coordinate 9,549, forward strand.
GGACCCAGCCCGGCTCCGGCCGGTCGGCGGCCACGG
>JAUZEY010000229.1 GCA_030838785.1 Actinomycetota bacterium
ACGGCGGCGTGACCGTCAAGACCACCCCGTCCACCAGCGCCCCGGTGTCCGGCCCCCCCAGCAGCCGTGGGCCGGCCGGGCCCATCTCGACCAACCCGAAGGGCGGCGCCGGGTCGTCGACCGGCCCGACCCGCAGCAACCCTCCGGCCAGCACCGGCGGGAAGGGCACCCTGCCGACGGCCACGCCGGGGCCGAGCAACCCGACGACGCCCGCCGCCCCCGGTGGCGAGTCGGCGACTGCTCCGGCGACCGACCCGGCCCAGGCCACGGGGAACGACGCGGCGGCGCCACCTGAGAAGCCGGGTGAGACCGCGCTGCCCAGCATGAAGGATGTGGAGCGTAATCTGGGTCTGCGAGGCGCCCACAGCGTCAGCCGGGCATTCGGGGCGTTCTTCGGCCTCGGGCTCATCCTGCCGCTGGCCCGCATCCTGATCAAACGCTTGGGCTAGGAGCGCTGTTGGAACCGATCACGAGTGCCGCTGCCGACCGGCGGGAGCAGCAGGCCCAGCTCCAGGCGCTCGTCCAGGACCAGCTGTTCCGCCGCTGGCGGGCCGTGCTGGCCTGGATTCTCATGGCGGCCGGGGGCGTGGCCATCCTCGTCGCCTGGTACCAGGTGCGGGACCTTCCCGAGGTCTTCCTCCAGATGCCCTACCTGATCAGCGGCGGGGTCGGCGGGGCGGTGCTCATCGGTCTCGGGGCGGCGCTGCTCATCACGCAGGACTTCCGGGACGACAAGCAGCGCCTCACGGAGCTGGAGCGGAAGATCTCCGAGATGGAGGACGTCGTCCTCACCCAGGCCGAGATCATCGGGGAGGCGATCGCCATCCTGTCGGCCGCCGCCGAGGGCGCCGAGTCCGAGGTGCGCCGGGCCGTCTGGCGCCGGGGCCGGGGCTAGGCCGCGACGGCCGTCGTGTCCGGGCGGGCCGAGCGGCTCGCCTCCCGGCAGCGCAACCCCAAGTGGCAGGTGCCGCCGCTGCGCATCGACATGTCGATCTGCATCAACTGCGACGCCTGCCTGCGGGCCTGCCCGCCGCAGTTCGGGGCCATCTTCAACCACGGCGTCGACGTCGTGATCATCCCCCAGCTGTGCAGCGGGTGCGACAAGTGCCTGCCCGCCTGTCCCGTCGACTGCATCGTGCCCGACCCGGAATGGACCGCCGCCCCCGGGGCGTGGTGGGCCCTGGCCGGGGGGCCGGAGGATCCGTATGTCTGATCACCCCCCGGTGCCTGGGCGCCCGTCCGCCGAGCCGTTCTCCGCTGCCGGCGGGCCGCACGGCGCCCTCGTGCTCCACGGCTTCACCGGCAACCCGTCCTCGATGCGGGGGGTGGCCGAGGCGTTGGCGGCGGCCGGCTTCGCCGTCGAGCTGCCCCTCCTCCCCGGCCACGGCACCACGCTGGAGGACATGCTCACCACCGACTTCACCGACTGGTCGGGCACCGTCGAGGAGGCCTACCTGGAGCTGGCCGGCCGGGTGGCCAGGCTCGTCGTCGTCGGGCTCTCGATGGGCGCCACGCTGGCCGCCTGGGTCACGGCCCGGAACCCCGGCACCGCCGGGCTGGTGGCCGTCAACGGCATGTTCGAGCCGCCGGCGCCGTCCTTCCTCGACCTCCTCCGCACCTCGCTCGACCAGGGCGTCGACCGCTTCGCCGCCATCGGCTCCGACATCGCCCTCCCCGGGGTGGAGGAGGGTGCCTACGACGCCGCCCCCATCGGTCCGATGATCTCGCTGATGGAGGCCGTCACCGAGCTCCACGGCCGCCTCGGCGCCATCCGGTGCCCGGTGCTGATCCTCACCTCCCCCCAGGACCACGTGGTGCCGCCGAGCTCCTCCGACGTGCTGGCCGCCTCGGTCGACGGGCCGGTCGAGCGGGTCGTGCTGGAGCGCTCGTACCACGTCGCCACCCTCGACTTCGACCGGGACCTGGTCGAGAAGGGGACGGTCGAGTTCGCCTTGCGCGTGACCGCCGGTTCACCCGGGTAGCGTCGACAGGACAGGATCGGGGGCGATCCGAGGGAGGCAGCGGCAGTGGGGCTCGAGACCATTCCCCAAGTCGTGCTCGGGAACAGCCGGCGGTTCGGGTCGGCCCCGGCGTACCACGTCCGGGGCCCGGGCGGCTGGGAGCCGACGTCCTGGGAGGGCTACGCCGCCGAGGTCCGCCGGGCCGGAGCGGGCTTCGCGGCCCTCGGCGTCGAACCCGGACAGGCGGTGTGCATCCTCGGCGCCAACCGGCCGGAGTGGGTCATCGGCGACGTCGGCGCCATGGCCGCCGGGGCGGTGCCGGCGGGGATCTACACGACGTCGTCGCCGGGGGAGTGCGCCTACATCCTGAACCACGCCGAGGCGCCCGTCGTCCTGGTCGAGAACGAGGACCAGTGGCTGAAGATCGCCTCCGTCCGCGACCGGCTGCCCCATCTCCGCCACGGGGTGATGATGCAGGGCGGGTCCGTCCCCGACGACCCCATGGTCATGGGGTGGAGGGACTTCCTGGCCCGGGGCGAGGGCGCCGGTGGGGCGCTCGACGATCGGCTGGGCGCCCTCCGCCCTGACACCGTCGGCACGTACATCTACACGTCGGGCACGACCGGGCGGCCCAAGGCCGTGATGCTCACCCACGAGAACCTCAGCTGGACGGCGTCGCAGGCCGCCGACCTGGCCGAGGCCCGCCAGAGCGACCGGCTGCTGTCGTACCTGCCGCTGTCCCACGTGGCCGAGCAGATGTTCACCATTCACATCGCCGCCGTCACCGGCATCCCGGTGTACTACGCCGAGTCGCTCGACAAGCTCCTCCAGAACCTCGGCGAGGTGAAGCCGACGCTCTTCTTCGGCGTGCCCCGGGTGTGGGAGAAGTTCCACGCCGGTGTCGTCGAGAAGCTGGCCGAGAACACCGGGGTGAAAGCGAAGCTGGTCGAGCGGGCCACGGCCGTGGGGCGCTCGGTCGTGCCCCGCCGGGCGGCCGGGCTCGGTGCGTCATTCGTCGACGTGGCCCAGTTCAAGGTCTTCGACAGGGTGGTGTACTCGAAGGTGAAGGAGGCGCTCGGTCTGTCCGAGGCCCGCCTCTGCGTCAGCGGCGCCGCCCCGGTGTCGAAGGAGATCCTGGAGTTCTTCGCCGGCTTCAACCTCCCCATCTACGAGGTCTACGGCCAGTCGGAGGACTGCGGGCCGACGACGTTCAACGTTCCCGGCCGGACGAAGTTCGGGACGGTCGGGCCGCCGTTCCCCGGCGTCGAGGTCAAGATCGCCGGCGACGGGGAGATCATCGTCCGGGGCCGGAACGTGTTCGCCGGTTACCTCAAGGACCCGGAGACGACCGCCGAGGCGCTGGCCGACGGGTGGCTCCGCACCGGCGACCTCGGCGAGTTCGACGCCGACGGCTTCCTCACCATCACCGGCCGGAAGAAGGACATCATCATCACCGCCGGGGGGAAGAACGTCGCCCCGAAGCTGCTCGAGGGTGGCCTCCGGAACCACCCGCTGGTGTCGGAGGCGGTCGTCGTGGGTGACCGGCGCCGGTTCCTGTCGGCGTTGATCTCCCTCGACGCCGAGGCGGCGGCGCACTTCCAGAAGGAGCGCAACCTGCTCGGCCCGCCGGAGCAGAGCGAGGAGATCCGGGCCGAGATCCAGGGGACGGTCGACGCCGTCAACAGCGAGATGTCCCGGGTGGAGCAGATCAAGCGGTTCACGATCCTGCCCCGGGAGCTGTCGATCGCCGAAGGCGAGCTGACCCCGACGCTCAAGGTGAAGCGCAACGTCGTCACGGCCCACTTCGAGGCCGAGATCGAGGCGATGTACGCGGACTGACAGCGTTCCTCCGGCGCATCCCCGGTGAGTGGCGCGGCGCTGCTGGCGGCGTTGGCCGTGGCCGTCGGCGTGGCCGCCCAGTCCGTCACCGGCTTCGGCTTCTCCCTGGTCTGCGCGCCCTTCCTGATCGCCGCCTACCGCGCTCCGACCGGCGTCCAGCTGAACCTGCTGCTGTCCCTGGTCGTCAACCTGGTCGTCCTGGGCCGGGAGCACCGCCACGCCGATCCCCGGGCGGCCGGCCTGCTCCTGGCCCCGGCCCTGGTGGCCATCGTGCCCGCCGCCTACGCCGTCCACCGCCTCTCACCCGGCCCGCTGACGGTGGCCGCCGGCGTGGTGTGCTTCGCCGCCACGGCCGCCATGGCCGCCGGCGCCCGTCTGCCCCGCCTGAGCGGTCGCCTCGGGGCGGCGGTGGTCGGGCTGCTGTCCGGGGCGATGAACACCGTCGCCGGGATCAGCGGCCCTCCGGTGGTGCTGTTCGCCCTCAACGCCCGGTGGCCGCCGGAACGGGTCCGCCCCACGATGCAGCTGTTCTTCCTCGGCCTGAACGCCCTGACCCTGGCCTCCCTCGGCCCGCCCCCGCGGCTGCCCCCCGGACTTGTCATCGGCTTCGCCGCCGGCTGGCTGGCCGCCCGCCGGTTCGGACATCGGGCCTCCCTCCCGGCCGTGCAGAAGGGAACGCTGCTCCTGGCCGCCGCCGGAGGGGCCGTCGCTCTGGCCCGGGGCCTGACGACGTAGCGCTCCCGCCCGGGTCCGGGTATATCGTGTAGCGATGGATTCTCGAACGGCTCCTGCCCGGCGTCTGCTGCTGATCAGCGTGCTCGCGGCGGTGATCGGCCTGCTCGCCGGGGCGGCCGCCTACGGGCTGATCCACCTGATCGCCCTGCTCGCCAATGTGGCCCTGTTCGGACGGGTGGGCTGGACGCTGCCGTCCTTCAAGACGCTCGATCCCTCGCCCCGGCTGGTCATCGCCCCCGTCGCCGGTGCGCTGCTCGTGGCCGGTCTGGCGAAGTGGTCTCCGATCATCCGGGGTCACGGGATCCCCGAGGCCATGGAGGCGATCCTTCGGCGGCAGAGCCGCATCGCTCCCCGGACGGCCATCGCCAAGCCGCTCTCGGCCGCGCTCGCCATCGGAACGGGTGGCCCGTTCGGGGCCGAGGGGCCGATCATCGTGACCGGCGGGGCGATCGGCTCCCTCATCGGCCAGGTGATCGACGTCTCACCGTCGGAGCGGAAGATCCTCCTGGCCAGTGGGGCCGCCGCCGGTATGGCCGCCACGTTCGGTGCGCCGCTGGCCTCCGTGATGCTGGCCATCGAGCTGCTGCTCTTCGAGTTCTCTCCCCGGGCCTTCATCCCGCTGGTGGTGGCGGCCAGCCTGGCCGGAGGGATCCACTCGACCATCTTCGGAAGCGGCCCGCTGTTCCACGTTCCCCCCCACGACTATGCGGGGCTGGGCCAGCTCCCCGCCTATGCGCTCCTCGGCCTGGCGTGCGGGGCGCTGGCGGTCGTCATCGCCAGAGGGCTCTTCGCGGTGGAGGACGGGTTCCGCCGGCTGCCCGTCGGCGAGTTCTGGCACCCGGCGATCGGCGCAGTGGCCTTCGGCGTGATCGGCCTGGCCGTCCCGAGGGCGCTGGGCGTGGGCTACGACGCCATCGACGACGCGCTCGGCGGCCGCCTGGGCGTCGGGGTCCTCGCCGCGCTGCTGGTGGCCAAGCTCGTGGCGTGGTGGTTGGCCCTCGGGTCGGGGACCTCGGGGGGGACGCTGGCCCCCATCCTGCTGATCAGCGCCTGCTTCGGCGGTCTGGTGGGCCGGGCCGGGGCCCACGTCGCACCGGGACTGGGCATCTCCGCCGGCGCATTCGCCGTGGTCGCCATGGCCGCCACCTTCGGCGCCGCCACCCGGGCTCCCTTCACGGCGATCGTCTTCGTGTTCGAGCTGACCCGGGACTACGACGTCGTCCTGCCCCTGATGTTGGCCAGCGTCATGGCCGCCCTGGTGGCGGCGGCGTTCCTGCAGGAGAGCCTCATGACCGAGAAGCTCACCCGCCGCGGTGTCCGGGTCGGCGGCGAACTCCACGCCGACGTCCTCCGGACGACCCTCGTCGGGGACGTGATGACCCCACCGGTCGAGACGGTCTCGGCCGACGCCACGGTGCCGGACCTCGACGACCGGGACGTGGTCTCGGTGACCAGCTCCACCTCGCTGGTCGAGGCGCTCGAGCTGATGCTGGCGGAGGACGTCGACCATCTCCCCGTCATCGACCGTGACGGGTTGGCCGGGATCTGTACCAGGGCGGGCATTCTCCGGGTCCGCAGTGACCAGTTCGCCATGGAACACCGCGAGCACGGCTGGCTTCGGCCCGTCCTCGACCGCCGCCGGCCCCAACGGCTCCTCGTGGTCGGCAACCGGACGCTGGGGAATCCCGCCATCCTCCAAACGATCGGTCAGCGGGTCGGTGCGGGTCGCGTCGACGTCCACGTCGTCGCCCCGACCGGTCCCACCGCCGAGGACGGCGCCAGAGACCGACTCGAAGATCAACTCGCGGCGTTGCGGGCGGCGGGATGGACCGCCACCGGCGAGATCGTCAGCTCCCGGCCCGTGACCGCGGTCCGACAGACCCTCCGCCGCCAGCCCTTCGACGAGATCATCCTCGCCACGCTGCCCCCCGGCGCCTCCGGCTGGCTCCGGATCGATGCCGCCACCCGGATCGAGCGGCTCACCCGCCTCCCCGTGACCCATGTCGTCGTCGACGTCGGCGCCGGTGGCAATACCAGCGAGCGGTCATGACGACCGGCGACCCGGACTACGAGCGGCTTCTGGAGTTCCGTACCGGGCTGCGCCGATTCCTCCACTGGAGCGAAGAACAAGCCGCCGCGGCAGGGCTCACCGCGGCGCAGCACCAGCTGCTGCTCGCCATCCGGGGTCATCCCGGCTCTGAGGCCCCCACCATCGGCGACGTCGCCGAATCCCTCCTGCTCCGCCACCACAGCACCGTCGAACTCGTGAATCGGGCCGAGGCGGCCGGCCTCGTACACCGAGCCCGCGACAGCACCGACCACCGCATCGTCCGCCTGCATCTCACCGCAGTCGGAGCGCAGCGAATCAGGGAACTGGCGGCCGCTCACACCCAGGAACTCGCCCGCTTCGCCGGACGACTGCGCGCCCTGTGGGCAGGTCTCGAAGATGCCCCACCACTCCAGAATCCGGCCGGCCCGACGCCCAGGCCTGATCGAAGAGGGGTGCGCCGCCCGGGTTGAACCGGGCGGCGCACCCCGGCTGACGGCTACCGGCTACTACTTGCTGCCGCGACGTGCTTGATGGCGGACCGGATGCGGAAGTAGGTCCCGCAGCGGCACAGGTTTCCGCCCATCGCTTCGTCGATGTCGGCGTCGGTCGGGTGAGGGTTGTGGTTGAGCAGGGACACGACACGGCCTGCATGATCTGGCCGGCCTGGCAGTAGCCGCACTGGGCCACGTCGTTGTCGATCCAGGCCTGCTGGACGGGGTGAAGCGCCTCCCCCTTGGCCAGGCCGTCGATCGTGGTCACGTTGTGGCCGGCCACTGTGCTGACGGGCGTGATGCAGGTACGGCGGGCTACGCCGTCGATGTGGCTGGTGCAGGCGCCGCAGAGGCCCATGCCACAGCCGTACTTCAGCCCGTGAACGTCGAGGCGGTCACGCAGGACCCACAGC
>JAUZEY010000239.1 GCA_030838785.1 Actinomycetota bacterium
ACGAGGTAGGTGTGGCCCTTCGTCCCGAGGGTGGCGAAGAAGTGGTTGCTGTCGGCGGGATCGAACGTCACGCCCCAGAAGTTGTGGTCGGGCGACTGCAGTTGCTGCCCGCCGGTCCAGACCGAGAACCCCTCGAGGTTGACGACCTCGTTGCCGGCGGCCATGTCCCAGATGGTCGTGCGGGTGGAGAAGGAGCCCGGGGCGTAGGAGTCGCCGGTCACGAAGACGGTCGACGTGCCGTACTTCCCGTCGGCCGACACCCGGGCCCGGCTCGGGACGCCGGCCAGCGGCTTCTCCGCCCGGGGCTTGAGGTCGGGGCCGAAGAACACGGCCTTGTAGGGGTTGAGGATGTCGCCGTGGTCGGAGAGGCAGATCCCGTTGCCGGCGGCCATGTAGAGGCGGGCGCAGGCCAGGTCGGTGATCGCCCGGGCGCCGCCGGGGTCCCGGAGCGGCAGCACGCCGGCGTAGCCGGCCTGACCGGCGGACATGTCGCGAACCAGTAGGTGGGGCTGGGCCATCACGGCGGTGGGCGACGGCGCCCCGGCGGTCACGGCGCCGTGGGCGTCGAGCTTGCGGGTGTTGCGGCCGCCGGCGTGGGCGACGTAGCCCACCGCCACCGCCACGCAGACCACGCACAGGGCGACGAACCCGAACAGCCGCCACCGCTCCCGCGTCGGCGCGGCGGGACCGGGCTCCGGGGCGTCGGGGTCGGTGACCGTCTCCGGGGCGATCGTCATGGGGCCGGCACCTCGTGGCGGGTCGACAGGCGGAAGAGGATGACGACGGCGAGCGGAATGGCGACGACCATCCCGACCAGGAAGCACGACACGGCGCCGCCCGGCCCCCAGACGCCCCACACGACGCCGAAGAGGAGGGAGGCTCCGAGCTTGCCGGCCGTGGTCACCGTGGTGAGCCAGGCCAGCCCGCTGCTGCGCAGCTCGTCGGGGATCACGGCGCTGGCCAGGGCCATGAGGACGCCGTCGGTGGCGGCGTAGTACGTCCCGAGCAGCCCGAGGATCATGGCGACGGTGAGGAAGCCGGACCCCGGCCCGGCGGCCCGGAGCACGAGATAGCAGCCGACCAGCACGACATGTCCGCCGAGAAAGACCGGTGCCGCCCCGATCCGGTCGGCCAGCCGCCCGAGCGGGACGGCGAGCAGCAGGTAGGCCAGGGCCGTCCCGACGAACAGCAGCGGGAAGAACCGGGACTCCATGTGGGTGTGCCGCTGGTAGGAGAGGTAGATGAAGGCGTCGCTGATCGTCACCACGCTGAGGGCGGCACCGGCGACGGCGATCCGGCGGAACGCCCTGTTGCCCAGCAGCCGGCGGGTGGCGTGCTTCGTGAGCGCCTGGGCCCGGGCGACATCGAGGCGCTCCTTGGGCGGGTTCTGCACGAAGAAGACGAGGACGCCGAGGCCGAGGATGGCGACGCAGAAGCTCACGACGAAGACGGAGTCGTAGGCGCCGGTGGCGACGCTGAGGAGGGCGAAGGCGAGGATGGGGCCGATCAGCGCCCCGACCGTGTCGAGCGCCCGGTGGATCCCGAACGACTCGCCCATCCGCTCCGGCGAACTCGACAGGGAGATGAGGGCGTCCCGGGGCGCCGTCCGCACGCCTTTGCCCGTCCGGTCGAGGAACAGGATTCCGGCCGTGGGACCGGCGGTGGTGCTGGCCAGCAGGCCGAGCTTGCAGACGGCCGAGAGGAAGTAGCCGAAGCCGGCCACCTCCTTGTGGCGCTGGCGGCGGTCGGCGAACATCCCGCCGAAGATGCGCAGGATGGCGCTCATCCCCTGGTAGATGCCGTCGAAGACCCCGAACCCCAGCGCCGACAACCCCAGCACGTTGATGAGGTAGATCGGCAGGACGGCGTTGACCGATTCCGACGAGATGTCGGTCAGCAGGCTGTTGATGCCGAGCAGGAGGACGTTGCGGTGGATCCTCGGCGCGGGCGCCCCAGCCCCGGCCCCGGCGCCGGATCCCGGTGCCTCAGGGCCCTCGGGGCTGCCGCCGGCCTTCGGGGCCGGCCGGTCACGCACGGAGGAGTACAGGGGGGCCTCCAAGCCTCGGCGGACGGACAACGACAGTCGCGGCGGTTCCGGGCCAAAGCTCATTTTGGCCCGGTCGTAGTGTCGGTCATCGGACCCCGACGGCGAAGAGGGTCGCGCTCACATCGCCCCCTATGTCCGAAAGGCCCAAATCCGTCAGGGAGGTGCGCAGCGACGGACGGCCGAATGAAGGGCCGTGGACAGGACGACGGTCCGATCGCGCTCCAGGATGCTCGGGTTCGTGGCCCTGAGCGTGGTCTGCCTGGCGACGGCGACCGGCTACGTCGTCCACTCGAGGGCCCGGGTCCGGGCACTGGCCCAGGCCGCAGCGGCGCTGCCGGCGGCAGCGCCCGAGTCGGTCGCCGCGGTCGAGGCCGAGCCCCACGTGCTGTTCCGCAACATGTCGGTCGCGGCCCAGGCGGGGCTGGTCGCCCTCGCCCCCCTCAACCAGCCGGACGGGCCCCGCCAGATCACCGGCTACTCCTGCCGGCGCCTCTACATGGCCGCCGGGCACGGACTGTGCCTGGCCGAGAAGACCGACGACCCGTTCGGGTCGCCGTACCGGGTCCGGTTCTTCGGGCCCGACTTCACCACGCTCCACGAGCTGCCGCTGGCCGGTTTGCCGAGCCGGGCCCGGGTCTCGCCCGACGGCACGCTGGGATCGGCCACGGTCTTCGTCAACGGCGACTCCTACGCCGGCGGCGCCTTCTCCACCCGCACCACGATCTTCGACATGGCCAGCGGCACGTCGCTCGGCGACCTCGAGACCTTCGCCACCTTCAAGGACGGCAAGCGGCTCCAGGGCCTCGACTTCAACTTCTGGGGTGTGACCTTCGCCCGCCAGCCCGGCCGCTTCTACGCCACGCTGGGGACGGGCGGGCACACCTACCTGGTCCAGGGCGACCTGGCCGCCCGCACCCTCAAGGTGCTGCGGGACGGGGTCGAGTGCCCCTCCCTCTCCCCCGACGGCACCCGGATCGCCTTCAAGAGCAAGGTGTCGAGTGGCGGGCTGGGCGGGGTGAGGTGGCGGATCAGCGTGTTGTCGCTCGACACGCTGGCTGACCACCCGCTGGCCGAGACCCGCAACGTCGACGACCAGGCGGAGTGGCTCGACAACAGCACCGTTCTCTACAGCGTTGAATCTGACACCTACGCCGTGGCGGCCGACGGGACCGGCGCCCCCCGCCTCTTCGCCCACCGGGCCGACTCGCCGGTGGTACTGCCGGCCGACCGCGCTCCGGCGGCGGCCGTCAGGGGGGCCGGGGCGTAAGGGAGGCTCAGCAGGCGGTCTGGGTGGTGGTGGACGGCTTTGGCCGGCG
>JAUZEY010000243.1 GCA_030838785.1 Actinomycetota bacterium
GCTTGGCCACGGCCTCGGGGTCGGGCCGGTCGTTGCGCAGGTCGGCCATCGGGAGCTGGAGCTGCTCGGCCAGCGTCTCGGCCAGCTGGCCGTCGGTGATGGCGCCGATCTCGACCAGCAGCGAGCCGAGGCGCTTGCCCTTGGTGGTCTGCTGGAGCAGCGCCTCGAGGATGGCTCCCCGGCTGACGAGCTGCTTGTGGACGAGGAGCTCCCCGAACCGCCCGCCTTCGGGCTTGACCTCGAGGTCGCGGTCGCCGGCGTCAGCCGGCGCGCTCCCGTCGAGGGGCGACATCGGGGGGTCCTGGTTCTTGAACGAGAAAGAGCGCTTCATCGGGTCGGCTCCACGGCGACGGTGCCGAACCAGCCGCCCTGGCGGGCCAGCGCCACCGCCGCCACCTGGGACGTCACGTCGAGCTTCAGAAGGATGGAGCGGATCTGGGTCCGGACGGTGGCCAGCGAGACGAAGGACGCCGCGGCAATGGCCGCCGCCTGCTGGCCGTCGACGATCTGGCGCAGGACGTCGCGCTCGCGGGCGGACAGGGACTCGAACGGCGCCTGGCGCTGTTCCGTCGCCCGCCGGCTGGCGCACAGGTCGGCCAGGAGCTGAGCCCGCTCGGTCACCGGCGTCACCGTCTCCCCGGCGGCGGCCCGGCGGATCTGGTCCAGGACGTTGCCGAAGCCGTGGGCCTTGCTGGCCAGGCCGAGGGCGCCTGATTCCAGGCACTTGGCCAGTTCGATGCGGTCCGTCGAGCCGGTCAGGACCAGGACCTCGGCGCCGAGCTCCCGGAGGGGCCCGATCAGGTCGTAGCCGTAGCCGGAGCCCTGGAGGTCGAGGTCGAGGACGACGAGCGTGGGCCGGACCTCGGCCGCCGTCGCCAGGACCTGGTCGAAGGAGGCGCAGGGCGGCACCGACACCTCGAGGCCGGCCTGCCGGAGCGACATCTGGAGCGTCTCCACCAGGAGCTGGTGGTCGTCGACCAGGAGCAGGCGGGGCCCGCTGGTTGGGACGACGACTTCGACCTCGGGGGGGGTGAGCGTGAAGGTCATGTCTCGTCCTTGACGTCGGATTCCGCAGGGGCAGGGAGCCGGACGGCGAAGCGGGCTCGTCCGGCAGTGGAGGACCAGAGGTCAGCGCCCTGGTCGGCAAGGAGCCGAGCGGCGACGTACAGGTCTATTGCTTCTTCGTCGCCTGCCAACGAAGGCTTGAACGTTTCGGCCCAAATCTCTTCCCAACTTCCGGTCAACAGCGGGTGCGGATCGGCGCCGGACGGCTCGACCACGACGACGACCGCCCCGTCCCGGACCCCGCCCCGGAGCCGCACGCCGGTGGCGGCCTTCCGGGCGGTGACGGCGATGAGGGTCCGCAGGACGCCGGCCACGTCGGCGGCCCGGCCGACGGCGGTCAGCCCGGCGGGGAGGTCGGCGGCGACGGAGCGCCCGGCCCGGCGCTCGGCGTGGACGACGGCCCGGGCGACGCCGTCGACGGCGAAGGGCTGGATCTCCTCGCTGCGGACGTCCATCAGCGAGCCGAGCCGGGCGACGCTCTCGGTCAGCATGGTGCGGAAGGCCAGCCGGTCGTCGTCAGGGAGCGGGGCGCGGGGGTCGGTCAGGGCCCGGCCGGCGCCGTCGATGACGAAGAGCATCGAGCGGACGTCGTGGCGGTGGGCGGCCTCGACCGTCTGGTGGGCCTGGAGGCGGACCCGCTCGACCCAGGTGGCGGTGAGGGAGGCGTGCCGCTCGACCCGTTGCCGGCGGACACCCCGCTGGAACTGGCTGCCGACCCAGGCCAGGGGGACGGCGAAGCCGATGAGCTCGAAGACGTGGGCGGCGGGGCCCCACAGGTCGGACGGGCCCGATGCCAGGGCGGCGGCGACCCGGCCCTGGATCAGACCGAGGACGACGACGCCGACGACGACCTTCTGGGGCCGAAGGCCGCTCACCTGGGTGTGGGCCACCGACAGCGTGACGAACACCAGGGCGACGACGGCGGCGCCGGTGGCGAGGATGTGGCCGAGGCGGGCGACGTCGCCGGCCGGCGAGTCGGTCCCCGTGACGGCCAGGGCGGCGAAGCAGGCCCAGACGACGGCGAAGAGCGCCAGGGACATCCAGCCCGGCGACCAGGCCGGAGCCTTGGGGAGGACGTCGGTCTCGACGGCGGGATCGGAGCGCCGGAGCGGCGGGAGCGGGGGGAGGGGCTGAGGCCCCGAAATCAGCGGAGGGCCGGCGGCGTCGGTGTGCAGTAATCCGCGACCGTTTCCTCCAGAGTGGGACCCCATGCGGTAATCATCGGTATCCCAGGTCACCCACACAGCAAATGTTTAGCAACTTCGTCACAACAAACACCCGAAAACCGCGGTCGGCGGCAGGTTCGACCCGATATTCCTCGAAAACGGGCCCTCCGACCGTCCCTTTTCACTGGTAGCGGCTTCGCGACTCCGGTAGCAGCGACTTACAGAATTAGCCCCTTACAATATTGGCGCATCGGCGCCGGCGGCGGCGACAGCGGCGTGGATCACGTCCAGGATCTCGTCGCCGATGAGCTCGTAGTGCTCCAGCAGGGCGTCCCGGAGGGCC
>JAUZEY010000245.1 GCA_030838785.1 Actinomycetota bacterium
AGACCTGTCCCTAGCGCCGCCCGTACGCCGTCAGGGGCCCTCGTCCAGGAAGCGGCCCTCGTCCAGGAAGCGGAGGGTGGCGTCGATGGCGCCGAAGTCCTTCGGGGTGGAGAAGTGGTCGGCCCCGGGCAGGACGACCAGGCGGGCGTCGGGCAGGGCGTCGGCCAGCGGGTCGCCGGGGCCGGCGAAGTCGCGCTCGCCGACGATCACGAGGACGGGGACCCCGATCCGGGCGCAGTTCTCGGTGGTGAGGGCCGGGAGCGGGGCCCTGAGGCAGGCCAGCAGGGCGTCGAGGTCGGCGTCGGGGTGCTGGGCCAGGCGGGCGAAGTAGCCCGCCACCGGGTTGGTCGGGTCGCCGCCGGCCTCCAGCGCCCGGATGACGACGTCGCTCCCCGACGGCTCGAAGAGGTTCCGGCCCACGCCGAGGGTCACGATCCGCCGGAAGCGGCCGGGCTGGGCGGCGGCGACGCCGAGGAGGAGCCGGGCGCCCATCGAGAAGCCGACGGCGTCGACCGGCCCGGCCGGGAGCCGGTCGGCGACGTAGCCCTCGAGGTCGGCGTAGGCGGCCGGATCGTGGGGTTTCTCGGCCGTGCCGTGGCCCAGGAGGTCGATCGGGACGGTCTCCCGGCCGGCGTCGGCCAGCAGGTCGAGCCAGCCGTTCTCGCCCCAGGTGCGGGCCGAGGAGGTGGCGAAGCCGTGGAGGAAGGCGACAGGGGTCGACGGGTTCATCCCGGTTCGGTACGTTATTCAGGTACCTAGGCGTACTCAAAGCTGGGAGTGCCCAATGAAGCCCCTCCGTCGCAGCCTGCCCTCCGTCGCCGTTCTCCTCGCTCTGGGAGCGATGTCGCTGGCCCCGCTCCGCTCGTCGGCCGAACCGGCCCCCCAGCCGGCCCCCCAGACGGCCGACGTCCGCTACGGGCCGATCCTCGTGCCGCCGACGGTCGGGGATCAGCCCGGCGAGTTCAACGCCGTCGTGCCGGCCATGCCGATGCCCTGCACCAACTGCTTCCTCACCGCCACCCAGGTCGACCTCGTCTTCGACGACGGGAAATCGGCCAACCTCGACCAGGGGCTGATGCTGCACCACATGGTGACCTTCAACTCCGGCCGGCCCGACGCCACCTGCGGGCCGAACACCCCGATCGGCTCGCTGGGCGAGCGGTTCTTCGCCTCCGGGAACGAGCGGACGGGCGGCACCCTGCCCCAGGGCTTCGGCTACCACTACGGCGCCGACCGGGTGGCGGGGGCCGTCGAGATCATGAACCACTCCACGGTGCCGCAGGTCGTCTTCGTCCGGACCCAGGTCCGCTGGGTGCCGGACTCGACGCCGGGCATGCAGCCCGTCCGGCCGGTGTGGCTGGACGAGAACAACTGCGGCGACTCGGCCTACCCGGTGACGGCCGGCCCGTCGGACAAGGTCTGGCGGTGGACGTCGACCATCACCGGACGGGTCCTGCTCGCCGCCGGCCACGTCCACAACGGCGGCGTCAAGATCGCCTTGGCCAACGAGACGACCGGCGCCCACCTGTGCACGTCGTACGCCGGGTACGGCACCAAGCCCGCCTACCAGGGCAGCGTCGAGTCGATGACGACCTGCACCTGGGACCGGCTCGGCACCGTGCGGAAGGGCGAGGTGCTGTCGATCGACACGTTCTACGACCCGCCCGAGCCGCAGGCCGACGTGATGGGGATCGTGCTGGCCTACGTCTACGAGACCGACGACCTGACCGGCGGGACGCCGGCCCCGCCCGAAGGCCCCGCCCCGGCCTGGCCCCCGCCCGGCGGCGTGCCGTCAGGGCACAGCCACAGCCACCACCACTGACCCAACCGGCGTTCCTTTTCCGCTGTATCCCGGCAGATGAACGCCAGTTGGCGCCGCCCGAGGCGGCCGGGCATTCCGGCGTTCGATTTCCGCTGGATGCCGGTAAACGAACGCCGGAATCAGCGGGAGCTCTGCTCGACGTTGCCGGCGGTGGCGGCGGCGGCGTCGATGCGGCCGTAGCAGTCGGGGCTGCCCTCGCCGCAGGCGACGGTGCCGTTGGCGGTGGACAGGAGCCGCTCGACCGCCCCGAGGGCGTTGTAGCCCTCGGCCAGGAGCAGCGCCAGCGCCCCGGAGGCGTAGGCCGCCGCGGCCGACGTGCCGCCCCGGGCCTCGTAGGCGTCGTGGCGGCCGGCGGCCCAGAAGGTGGACAGGATGTCGGTGGCGGGGTCGGTCCCGCCGCTGCCGCCCGGGGCGAGGACGGCGAACCGGGCCTCGCCGGTCGGGGGCGAGGCGGCCGCCATGTGCCCGTCGACGGCGGTCGCTCCGACGACAACGGCGTTGAGGTCCCTGTCGGAGCGGGAGCCGAGGCCGATGCCGAGGCGGCGGGGGCTGCCCGCGGCTAGGACGGGGATGGCGCCGCGGGCCCAGGCGTAGTCGAGGCCCTCCTGGATGGCGGTCGCCCGCAGCCCGGCGAAGGTCATGCCCGGCGCGTCGAGGCTGAGGTTGACGACCCGGGCGCCATGGTCGACGACCCACTTGATGCCGGCCACCACGTCGGGCACGCTGGCCAGCCCCGAGGCCGGCACCACCTTGGCCACCACGAGCTCGGCGTCGGGGGCGATGCCGGCGATGCCCACGCCGTTGCCGCGGACGGCGGCCGCGATGCCGGCCACGTGGGTGCCGTGGCCGTTGTCGTCCTGCCCCGACCCGGAGCACCGGGCCTGGGCCCCGGCGGCGCCGATGCAGTTGGTGGAGGCGACGATCTTGCCGGCAAGGTCTTCGTGGGCGAGGTCGACGCCGGTGTCGACGATCCCGATCCGGACGCCGGCGCCGGTGGTCCGGGCCCAGGCCTGCGCCGCCCCGATCTGGGCCAGCGCCCATTGGGAGCGGGCCTCCCGGTCGTCGCCGGTGCTGGCCCGGGGAGCGGGCCCGGCGCCGGCGGCCGTCAGGGGCGCGGCGCTGACCGCCAGGGCGGTGGCGGCCATCACTGCCAAGAGCCGGCGGGCTCGAACCATCGGGAAACCTCCCCCCCGGGATCCGGCGTGGGTGCAACCTACCGCAACGGTGAGGGCGATTTAACCCGATTGTTCGCATTCGGGAACATGCCCGTGACCGTTCAGGTTCGCGAACTCTTCATACGCTCATACGGGTACCCACGCACCGTGATCGGAAACGGGAGGGGAGGCGTCCCCTCAGAGGGGACGCCGAACTCCCCGGCCGGCCGTTGCCGACGGGCTGACCACGGCTCCGGGGGAGACGGATCTGCTCCTGTCGGGAAGGCTCGGCGTCAAGTCCCGCACGGCGACGGCCGAGGCGGTGGCTATGAGCTCAAGCTGACCTTCGGCCCGGTGGAACGGGATCGCCAACCAGCGCGATAACCCGCGGTACGTCAGTAGGCCCGGGAGTTTCCCTTCGCCTTCTTGGCCGCGGCGGGCTTGGCTGCCGTGCGCTTGGCCGCGGCGGGCTTGGCTGCGGCGGGCTTGGCTGGCGGCTTCAACGCTGTCTTGGCGGGCTCGGGCTTCGCCGCCACTTTGGGACCCTCGCTCCGGACTGTCGTCCGGGGCGCAGCCTTCGCCTTACGGGGAGCGGGTTTGGCGGCGGCGGGCTTGGCCGCGACCGGCTTCGCCGCTGGCATCGCGGCCTTGGCCGCGACCGGCTTCGCCGCTGGCATCGCGGGCTTGGCCGCTGGCATCGCGGGCTTGGCCGCGACCGGCTTGGCCGCGACCGGCTTGGCCGCGATCGGCTTGGCCGCCGTGCGCTTGGCCGCCGGCTTCGCGATGGTCTTCGCAGGCTTGGTCGCGGCGGCGCGGCTCGTCGTGGACGGCGTTGCCGCGGAACGCTTGATTGCGGTGGCCCGCTTGGCCATGGGCCTGGGGTTCCGTGTCGTCTGCTCGGTTCCGGGGCCGGCGGTAGCGACGACGGTCCGCTCGGTTCCGGGCGCGCTCTGCGCCCGTTTGCTCGAAGCACCGAGCGGGCTCAGGAACGAGCGGGCACCGAGCGTGCTGAACCGCAAGAACGTGTCCAGAGCAGAACGTTGGACTTCGGCGCAGATGCGGAGGCTCTCCTTGACGGGGGCCAGAGACCGCTCGATCACGTCAAAGGCCGCGCCGTTCGAGGAACGGGTCTTCGGCGTCTGTGGAGTTTCCATGGTTCGCTCCTCGCGGGCACGGTTTCACCTGCTTGAGATTTCAAGCATGATGCCATACCGGCAGGCCGGGGCGTGAAGTTGGTCGCGCCGCCGACCTCCGCGGGTAGCGTCCCCCGCATGGCGACGAAGACCGGACCTCCGATCGGACCCTTCCCTCCCGGCGTCGAAACCGACGAGCAGAAAGAGGAGTACGACAAGCTCCGCCGGCGGGTGCTGTGGAAGATGCCCTACGGCCTCTATGTGGTCGGGGCCCGCGACGGCGAGCGCCGGAACGGCATGACGCTCAATTGGGCCACGCAGGTCAGCTTCGAGCCGAAGCTGGTCGGGATCGGGGTGGAGAAGGAAGCCTTCACCCACGAGCTGATCGCCGCCGGGAAGGCCTTCAGCCTCAACCTGCTGCCGCAGGAGGAGCGGGCCGCGGTGCGGAAGTTCGTGAAGCCCGTCGAGGTCGACCCCGATGGCAGGACCCTCAACGGGTTCGCATTCCACGACGGACGGACGGGAGCTCCCATCCTCGACGTCGCCGCCGCCTGGGTCGACTGCGAGCTGCGCCAGTCGGTCGACTGCGGCGGTCACACGTTCTTCATCGGCGAAGTCGTGGACGCCGGGTTCCAGGCCGACGAGGAGACGCCCGTCCTCCGCATGGAGGACACCCGCATGTCCTACGGCGGCTGACTCCCGGGGCCCTGGCGGAACTGCACCTTTCGCCCCGACGGTGAAACGGACGGCGGAGCGGCGAGACTGAAGGTCAATGTCCAGGCTCGACGTCCCGGAGGGAGCGCCCGTCGGGCGACGGGTGTTCCTCGGCCTCGCCGCCTTCGGGCTGTCGGGGATCGTCTGGGGGTCGAAGGCCGCCGGTCTGATGGAACGCCTCCTCGGGCCGCTGGCGGTGAAGGACGGCACCGGGCTCCTCGGCCTGCTGCCCACCGGCCGGTTCCGCATCTACTCCGTCGTCGGCAGCCTCCCGAACCGGGCCCCGGCCGCCTGGCGGCTCGACGTCGACGGCCGGGTCGGCGCCCCCTACGCCATCGGCTACGACGAGCTGTTGGCCCTGCCGGCCGTCGAGCTGACGAAAGACTTCCAGTGCGTCACCGGTTGGCGGGTGCCCCGGGTGCGGTGGAAGGGCGTGCGGCTGGCCGACCTCATCGACCGGGCGGCGCCCGACGGCGGGGTGACGGCGGTCGGGTTCGAGTCGTTCGACGGCGCCTACACCGAGACCCTGACCCTGGAGCAGGCCCGGCGCAACGACGTGATCGTGGCCTACGAGCTCGACGGGAAGCCGATCTCCTCCGCCCACGGCGGGCCGGTCCGGCTCTACGTGGCGCCGATGTACGGCTACAAGTCGCTCAAGTGGTTGCAGCGGATCACCCTCGTCGCCACCGCCGAGCCGGGCTACTGGGAGCGGCAGGGCTACGACACCGACGCCTGGATCGGCCGGTCCAACGGCCGCGGCGACGAGCCCGCCTAGTGGCCCCCGGGCAGCAACCCCGGGACGTGGCCCGCTTCGACCGCACCGAGCGGTGGCTGCACTGGGCCAACGCCACCCTCGTCGGCGTGCTGGTGACGACCGGCGCCATCCTCTACTGGGGGGAGCTGTCGAGCATCTTCGGCCGGCGGGCACTGTTCAAGGAGATCCACGTCATCGCCGGGCTGGCCCTGCCGATCCCGTTCCTGCTCGCCCTCGCCGGCCGGTGGGGCCGGGCCCTGCGCCGCGACCTCGGGGTCCTCAACCGCTTCAGCGCCGACGACTTCGCCTGGCTGCGCAGCCGGGGCCGGGACCGGTCCGTCCGCCTCGGGAAGTTCAATCCCGGCCAGAAGCTCAACAGCGCCTTCGTCGGCGCCGCCCTCGTCACCATGCTGGCCACCGGGACGGTGCTGCGCTTCTTCGGCCCGTTCCCGCTGGCGTGGCGGACGGGCGCCACCTTCGTCCACGACTGGACGGCGCTGGCCCTCGGTCTCGCCATCACCGGGCACGTGTGGCTGGCCGTGGCCGACCCGGACGCCCTACGGGGGATGGTCTCCGGCGTCGTGCCGGCCCGGTGGGCCAAGGAGAAGCGGCCCCGGTGGTACGAGGCGGTCGCCCCCGACGACCGGGCGCCGGAGCCGGAGCCGGAGCCGGAGCCGGAGCCGGAGGAGCTCAGCCCGGCAGCAGGAAGCTGAGCGCCCGGGCCATCACCCGGGCCTGCTCGTCGGCGGTGGCGATGTCCTCGAAGCCGAACCCGAAGAGGAGGCTGGACCGGGTCTCGACGGCCGCCGCGGTGCCCGTGCCGTGCCGGGCGGCGTCCGACGGGCCGGCGGGCCCGGCGATGCGGTAGCGGGCCGCCGTCCGCCCCTGCACACCGGGGTAGGCCGCCCCGAGCGTCTCGGCGGTGGCCGAGTAGGAGGCGGCATTGCGGCCGGGAGCGACCCCCGTGCCGGCGAAGGTCCAGCTGATGCCGCTGAATGGGGCCTGCACCCCGTCGACGGGGGCGATCCCGGAACTGGCCGTGTTGCCGCCCGAGGGGGCGTTCTCGTAGGCCCCCAACCAGTACTGGAAGAACTCCTCGGTGAGGGGGACGCAGTGGGCGCCGAACTCGCCTTCCTCGCCACCCTCGACGCCCGGGCCGACGTGGCCGGGCGGGCAGGGGCCGTCGGCCACCGGGTCGTACTCGGCCCGCTCGGTGTAGGGCCGGCCGGCGTCGCGGCCCATGTACAGCAGCCGGCCGCCTTCGTTCAGGTAGTCGCGGGCGGCCAGCATCTCCTCGTTGGCCAGCCGGGACACGCTCCCCGGGAGCGGCGCCGTGGAGTCGGTGCGCCGGTCCTCGTCCGCCGTCCACACGACCGCCGGGTAGTGACCGAGGACGCCGAGATGGTCGGGCGCGACGTGGCCGTGGGCCTCGACGTCGTAGGTGTCGGCCTCGACGCCGTCGGCGGCCAGGGCGCCCAGGACCGGGGTGAGCCGGGCGGCGGCGGGGGCGCCGCCGGTCTGGGGCGGGGCGGCCGGGACGGCGAGGACCCCGCCCCGTTCGTGCTCGCCGCCGACGACGACCAGGACCCGGGCGCCGCGGTGGGGCTCGACCTCGTAGGTGAAGGCGTCGCTCCTCTCCTCGCCGGCGGTGAACCAGACCTTCACGCGGTCGCCCGGGCGGGTGCCGGTGACCGAGCCCCGGACCCGGTGCTCCCACACGTCGCCGGTGTCGCCGTAGCGGAGGCCGCCGGCCCATTCCACGGTGGGGGCCTGCTGCTCGGGCCCGTTCCCCACCTGCCAGTGCACCTCGACCGGTCCCAGCCGGCGCAAGGCGGTGGCCTGCACCGGCTGCGGATCGCCGTAGGAGACGGCGAAGCGGTCGACGACGAACGGCGGCACCCGGCTGCGGAGGTGCGACAGCGGGCGGGACGGGTCGGCGGCGGAGCGGGCCAGGTCGAGGGCGAAGGGCCGGTTGACCTGGTACTCCTGCTCGATCAGGGCCTCGTTGTCGGGGAAGACGAAACCGCTCTCGGGCAGGCCCTCGCCGAGCTCGATGGTGAAGGCCAGCGCCCCGATGGCGGCGTGGGCCCAGCTCGAGGTCTCCCCGTTGGTGGAGTAGAGGGCGGCCGACAGCTCCGGTTTGTAGCCGGGGATGGCGGGGTTGACCGGCGTCCCGGCCAGGGCGGCGTAGATCGGTTGGTCGGCGGTCGGGGTCTGCTCCTGCCAGCCGATCGGGTACAGCAGCAGGCGCCCGAAGGAGTGATAGTTCACGACGAACCGGAAGCGCAGGCGCTGGCCGAGGTCGACGAGCGCCTTCGTCTCCGGTTCGGATCCGGCCCGGGGGCCCCGGTAGGTCTGGTCGGACGGATCGTTCGACGAACCCTGCGGTGCGGAGGCCCAGTGGTCGGGGAGGTTGCGGTTCACGTCGACGCCGTCGCGGTCGGTGATCCTCCCGTCGCCGTCGTTGTCGGCCGTGTTCTTGCGCCACAGCCGGTTGTGGGCTTCGAAGGTCCGTTCGTAGCCGTCGGGGTTGGCCACGAGCACGAACCACAGCTCGGTGCTGTCGAGGAGGGCGGTGGTCCCGGGATCGGTGCCGTAGGTGTCGACCATCGAGTGGAGGAACCGGCGGGTCACCTCACCGCTGATCCACTCCCGGGCGTGCTGCAGCGAGAGGTAGAGCACGGCCGGACGGGCGCCGTCGGGAACCCGGGGGGCATTGGCCGTCACCCGGACGGCGACGAGTTCCCGCCCCTGGACCGAGTGGCCGATGACCTCGGTGCGGACGAGGTCGGGATGCGCCGCGGCCAGCGCGTCGACCTCGGCCCGGAGCCCGCCGGGGCCGTCCCAGTGCTTCCAGACCGATCCGGGCGCCGCCGCCTGGGCCCGGGCGAGGTCGGCCACCGACCGGCCCTGCCCGTCACGCCAGCGGATCGGCTGGAACCCGGCCGCGGTGAGCCGGGCCCGCTCCGACGGGCCGAGGACGACCTCGGTCGTGCCGTCGGCCCGGGTGGCGGCGACGTCGTACCCGGCCTCCTCCAGGTGGCTGACCGCCGCCGGTGGTGCCGTGATCCGGTACAGGTCGAGGTCCGGGCCCGGGGAGGCGGAGCCGGCCGCCCGTCCGGTGGGAGCGGCCAGGCCCGCGCCGGCAGCGAGCGCAAGCACCACCAGGCTGAGCCGGAGGGCCCGCTTCATCAGCCGCCGAGCACCTCGGCCAGGCGGGTCAGACCCTCGACCAGCTCGTCCTCTCCCAGGGCGTAGGACAGCCGCGCGTAGCCGGGAGCTCCGAACGCCTCGCCGGGCACGATGGCCACCGCCGCCTCCTCCAGGAGCACTTCCGCCAGCTCCAGTGTGGACCGGGGCCGCCGCCCGTTGATGTCGCGCCCGAGGACCCCCTCGAACGACGGGAAGGCGTAGAAGGCGCCCTCCGGCTCGAGCGACGACACACCGGGGATGGCGGACAGCAGCTCGTGCATCCGGCGCCGGCGGACGTCGAACGCCGCCCGCATCGTGGCCGTGAAGTCGAGACTGCCGCTCAGGGCGGCGAGGGCGGCGGCCTGGGAGACGTTGCACACATTGGAGGTGGTGTGCGACTGGAGGTTCGTGGCCGCCGCCGTCACGTCGGGCGGGGCGATCATCCAGCCGACCCGCCAGCCGGTCATCGCATAAGCCTTCGAGACTGCGTTAATAACGACGCAGCGCTCGGCCAGTTCGGGGACGACCACCGGCATCGAGGGGGCGTCCCGATCGCCGTAGACGAAGTGCTCGTACATCTCGTCGGTGACGACCCACAGGCCCCGCTCGACGGCGAAGCGGCCGATGGCCTCGACCTCGGCCCGGCTGTACATCGCCCCCGTCGGGTTGGACGGGGAGACGAAGAGGATCGCCTTGGTGCGGGGGGTGCAGACCTCTTCGAGCTGCTCGACGGTCGCCCGGAAGCCGCCGTCCACGGTGGTGCCGATGGGGACGGGAACGCCGCCGGCGAGGGCGATGGCCTCCGGGAACGTGACCCAGTAGGGGGCGGGCACGATGACCTCGTCGCCGGGGTCGAGAAGGGTCAAGAAGGCGTTCGCGATGGCCTGCTTGCCACCGTTGGTGATGAGCACCTGGGCCGGTGTCACCTCGAGCCCGGAGTCACGGGCCGTCTTGGCCACCACCGCCTCCTTCAACGGTTGAAGGCCCGAGACTGCGCTGTAGTGGTGCGAGGCAGGCTGGCCGGCCGCCTCGACGGCGGCGGCCACGACGTAGTCGGGGGTGGGGAAGTCGGGTTCGCCCGCCCCGAAGCTGACGACCTTGACCCCCGAGGCCCTCAAGGCGCGGGCCTTGGCGTCGATGGCCAGCGTGGCCGAAGGGGCGATGGCTCCCACGAGCGTGGAAATCCTTTGGGGGACACCCCCCGGCCCCCGGGTTTGGGCCTCGGTTTGCGGCATGTTCTGGTGTTCCTTCCAGTTGCGCTCTGTGGCCGGATTCGCTTTTCCGCCGGCCCCGGTCGAATAGTGGCACCGATGAGCGAGAACGACCCCCAGATTACGATCCCCCCCGACCGCCTCCCGGCCGACGGCCGGTTCGGCTCCGGGCCGTCCAAGGTGCGGACCGAGGCGCTGGCGGCGCTGGCGGCCACCGGCGCGTCCTACATGGGCACCAGCCACCGCCGACCGGGCGTGAAATCCGTCGTGGGCCGGGTGCGGGCCGGGCTGGCGGCGCTGTTCTCCCTCCCCGAAGGATACGAGGTCGTCCTCGGCAACGGCGGATCGACCGCCTTCTGGGACGCCGCCGCCTTCGGCATGATCGAGCGGCGGAGCCAGCACCTGGCCTTCGGCGAGTTCTCGTCGAAGTTCGCCGCCGCCGTGGCCGGTGCGCCCCACCTCGACGCCCCCGAAGTGATCGAGTCGGAGCCCGGCACCGCCCCCGACGCCAAGGGCCACCCCGGCGTCGACGCCTACGCCCTGACCCACAACGAGACCTCGACGGGCGTCACGGCACCCGTCCGCCGGCCGGCCGACGCCGAGCCCGGCGCCCTCGTGCTGGTCGACGCCACCTCGGCCGCCGGCGGCGTGCGGGTCGATACGGCCGAGTTCGACTGCTACTACTTCGCCCCTCAGAAGTGCTTCGCCTCCGACGGCGGGCTGTGGCTGGCGCTGTGCTCCCCGGCCGCCGTCGAGCGGGTCGAGCGCCTGTCCGTCGCCGGGCGGTGGTCACCGCCGTCGCTCAGCCTGCCGCTGGCGATCGACAACTCGAGGGCCGACCAGACCTACAACACGCCGGGGTTGGGCACCCTCTTCCTGCTGGCCGACCAGATCGACTGGATCATGGCCCGGGGCGGGCTGGAGTGGGCCGCCGGCCGGTCCGACGCCTCCTCGGCGATCCTCTACCGCTGGGCCGACCAGCACTCGCTGGCGTCACCGTTCGTGAGCGAACCCCGGCTGCGCAGCACCGTGACGGTGACGATCGACTTCGACCCGGCGGTGAGCGCCGACGCGGTGGCCAAGA
>JAUZEY010000076.1 GCA_030838785.1 Actinomycetota bacterium
GACTCCAGCCGGGCCATGTACGCCAGCACGCGGGTGCGGGCCTCCTCCGCCTCGGGCGACAGGCCCTCGATCTCCTCGAGCTTCCAGTGGCGGATCACCACCGGCACCAGCACCTGGTCGTAGTGCAGGGCGGGATCGTAGATGCCGGCCCGGGCGATGCTGCGGGCCCGGGCGGTGAAGTTGTGGATGCCCGTCCCCGGCATCTCGAACTCCCGCACCTGGCGGTCGACGGCCTCGACGACGGCCGACGGGTCCAGGGCGATGGCCTCACTCACGAGGTCCCGGTAGAACAGGTAGTGCAGGTTCTCGTCGGCCGCCACGCGGGCCATGACCTCGTAGCCGACCGGGTCGCCGATGAGCTTGCCGGTGTTGCGGTGGGACACACGGGTGGCCAGCTCCTGGAGCGCCACGTAGACGAGGGTGTCGGCCGGCGTTTTCGGCTCGGGCACCACCGCCCCCGACACCTGGGCCATCCGGCCCCGCTCCAGCTCGACCGGGTCGAGCGCCCGGGTCACCGTCAGGTAGTCGCGGATCACGATCGAGTGGCGCTGCTCCTCGGCCGTCCACCGGCGGATCCACTCCCCCCACACGCCGGGACCGAAGATGTTGTCGATCGTGTGGAAGTAGTACGGGAGGTTGTCCTCGGTCAGGAGGTTCACGAACAGGGCGTCCCGCACGGCGTCGGGGAGCGGGAACTCCTGCGGGTCCCACTCTTCGTCGGCTTCGAAGTCGCGTCCCTTGCTCCAGGGCACGTAGAGATGGGGGAACCACTCCTTCGAGGAGCTGATGTGGCGGTCCACGAGCTTCTCTGCCGTCGGCATGAGCTCGTGGATCAGGCGAAGGTCCCCGGCGCGGGCGCTCGTCGTCATAGGCGTCCAGCCTACCTACACGTCGGTAGGCAAGCGAGCCACGGGAGGCACTGACCGCGGGTTCGAGCCGTCGGACCGCTAGACTGGCTATGCGGGCTGAGTTTCACTCCACAGGAATACCGCAGTGGAGGCGCTCGCAATCTTCGTCGTCGGGGGAACGCCCCCCGAGCCCCCGGGCGCAGTTCGGGGGATTTTCCCGGAGAATTCTTCCGGGCCCGAACGCACCAGGAGATGACGATGTCACACGACGCCGGGTTCGGCACCATCGGGGTGTCACGCGACCTTTGCGAGGCCCTGTCCGCTCAGGGCATCAACGAACCGTTCCCGATCCAGACGCTGACCATGCCCGCCGCCCTCGCCGGGCGGGATATCTGCGGCAAGGCCAAGACGGGGTCGGGCAAGACCCTGGCCTTCGGGATCGCCGCCATCGAGACCACGAAACCGGCCACCCCCCGCCACCCCCGGGCGCTGGTGCTGGTCCCCACCCGGGAGCTGGCCATGCAGGTGGCGGGCGTGCTGTCGCCGCTGGCCGCCGTGCGGGACCTCACGGTCGTCACCGTCTACGGCGGCGACTCCACCCGCAAGCAGGCCGCCCAACTGGGCCGCAAGAGCGACATCGTCGTCGCCACCCCCGGCCGCATGATCGACTTCCTCGAGCGGGGCGAGATCTACCTCGATGAGGTCGACCTGGTCGTCCTCGACGAGGCCGACCGCATGGCCGACATGGGCTTCACCCCCCAGGTGACCTGGATCCTCCGCCACCTCGGCGACAAGCACCCCCAGACGATGCTGTTCTCGGCCACCCTCGACGGCGACGTCGACCACATCGTCAAGAAGTACCTGATCGACCCGGTCCACCACGAGGTCGAGTCGGACCAGGCGACGGTCGAGCTGATGGAGCACCGGTTCTTCCGGGTCCACCAGATGGACAAGGTCAACGTGGCCACGACCATCATCGACGGCGCCGACCGCTGCCTGATCTTCGTCCGCACCAAGCGGGGTGCCGACCGGGTCGCCGCCGACCTCCGCCGGGAGGGTGCCAAGGTGGGCGTGATCCACGGCGACCTCCCCCAGAAGAACCGTTCCCGGGCCATGGCCGACTTCGGCTCCGGCGCCATCCGGGCCCTCGTGGCCACCGACGTCGCGGCCCGGGGCCTCGACGTGAAGGGCGTCGACGTAGTGATCCACTACGACCCCGCCGAGGACCACAAGGCCTACCTCCACCGCTCCGGCCGCACGGCGCGGGCGGGCAAGACCGGCGTGGCCGTGAGCCTCGTGCTGTGGGACCAGGAGCGGGAGACGGAGATCCTCCAGAAGCGGCTCGGCATCGCCCAGCCGCTGGTCGAGGTGTTCTCCAACGATCCCCGCCTGAAGGACCTGGCGGCGTGGGACCCGGCGACCGAGATGCCCCCCGCCCCGGCGGAGGAGGCCACCGGCACCGACGGCGTCGCCGCCCCGCTCGTCCAGCCCAAGCCCAGCGCCTCCCTGCGGCCCCGGCCCGGCCCCGCCCGCCGGCGTCGCCGCATGCTGTAGGAGCTTCACCTGCCTCCCCCGAGGCACATCTGATCCCCTGTCGAAGGCGGCCCGAGCCGGCCGTACACTCCACGACGGTGGAACGGACTTTACGGACACTCCACATCGAGGGCAGCCGCACCGACACCGAGCTCGTCCGGGCGGTGCTCAGCCGGTCGTCGATGGCGGAGTTCGTGGTCGAGGCGGTGTCGACGCTGGGCGACGGGCTGCGGCGGCTGGCCGACGACGAGGACGGCTTCGACGTCATCGTCCTCGACCTCCATCTCCCCGACGCCGAGGGCCTCACCACCTTCACCCGGGCGGCGGCCGCCGCCGGGGCGGTCCCCATCGTCGTCTGCACCGGCAGCGGCGACGAGTCGCTCGGGATCACCGCCGTCGAGCACGGCGCCCAGGACTTCGTCGTCAAGTGGAGCAGCGACCCCGAATCCCTGGGCCGCACCCTGCTCTACGCCGTGCAACGGTCCCGTCAACTGGCCGAGCTGCAGCGCCACCTGGTCGAGTCGACCGACGCCGGCGACCGCCTCGCCGCCACCAACGCCGCCATCCGGGAGTTCCTGGCCATGGTCGTGCACGAGATCCGCACCCCCATCACCGTGATCTCCGGCTATGCCGGCCTGCTGCGCGACGCTCCCGGGACGTTCACCCCCGCCGAGCAGGCCGACAGCCTGTCCACGATCCTCCTGCAGACGGAGCGGCTCCGGCGCCTGACCGACACCCTCCTCACCCACGAGGGCCTCGAGGCCGGCGCCGTCCAGGCGCAGCCGGAGGAGGTGTGCGTCGTCGAGGCCATCGACACCGCCCTGGCCGCGGCCGGTCCGGCGGCGGTCGACTTCAAGGTCTCGTGCGACCCCGGCTTCACCGCCCGGGTCGACCCGGCACACCTCCAGCAGGCCCTCGTGAACTACGCCACCAACGCCCTCAAGTACGGCGCCGAGCCCTTCACCGTCGCGGTCATCGAAGAAGGCGGCGGGGACGAAGGCGACCGGAAGATCGTCATCCGGGTCATCGACGGCGGCGACGGCGTGCCCGAGGAGTTCGTCCCCCGCCTCTTCGGCCGGTTTGCCCGGTCGGACGCCGCCCGGAGCCGGAAGGGCGTCCACGGCACAGGGTTGGGCCTGTCGATCGTGGCTGGCCTCCTCCACGCCAACGCCGGCGACGCCTGGTACGAACCGGGCGAACCCCGCGGCTCCCGCTTCTGCCTGCGAATCCCGTCCGGGCACTGAGGCGGCGCCGAGGTTCTGCGTAAGGTCGCCCTTCCGTCGAGGCATTGGCTGGCCTAGGGTTACGCCATCGGCGCCCCATCCCTGGGGGCCGCCGCCCGGGGAGGGAAGGACATGGGAGAAGAGAGCGTCGACCTGCGGCGCAGGCGGCGGAAGACGCTGGCGCTGTCCACCGGCCTGGTCCTGCTGGCGGTGGCCGTGGTGGTGGCCGTCAACCGCCCGGAGAGCACCAGCGCCGCGGACGGCCGTACCCGCACCTATTACATCGCCGCCGATCCGGTCGACTGGGACTACGCGCCGTCGGGCAAGAACGAGCTCGGGCCCCACTTCGAAGGCGACGCCGGAACGTTCCTCGACCACGGCGACGACCGCATCGGCCATGTCGACCGCAAGTCGGTCTACCGCCAGTACACCGACGCGACCTTCAAGACCCTGGTCCCCCGGCCGCCGGCCTGGGAGCACCTCGGCATGCTCGGCCCGCCCATCCACGCCGTGGTCGGCGACACCCTCAAGATCGTGTTCAAGAACAACACGCCGTTCCCGGCCAGCGTCCACGCCCACGGTCTGTTCTACGACAAGGCGTCAGAGGGAGCCGACTACGAGGACGGCACCTCCGGCGCCGACAAGGCCGACGACGCCGTGCCCGGGGGCGGGCAGCACACCTACACCTGGGAGGTCCCGGAACGGGCGGGACCGGCGATGCACGACGAGAGCTCGATGCTGTGGGCCTACCACTCCCACACCGACGAGATCGCCGACATCAACGCCGGCCTCCTCGGCCCGCTGATCGTCACCAGGAGGGGCATGGCCAACCCCGACGGCTCGCCGAAGGACGTCGAGCGCGAGGTCGTCACCCTCTTCAACATCTACGACGAGAACCTGAGCCCCTGGCTCGACTGGAACGTCGAGCACCACACCGGCAAGCCGGCCGCGGTGAAGAAGGACGACGACGGCTTCAAGGAGTCGAACCTCAAGCACTCGATCAACGGCTACCTGTTCGGCAACCTGCCGGGTCTCGACTTCAAGCGGGGCCAGAAGGTCCGCTGGTACGTCATGGGCGCCGGAACGGAGACCGGCCTCCACACGCCCCACTGGCACGGCAACACCGTGGTCTCCATGGGGATGCGGATGGACATGATGGACATCCTCCCCATGAGCATGAGGACCGCCGACATGGTTCCCGACGCTGCGGGTGCGTGGCTGTACCACTGCCACGTCAACGACCACATCGCGGGAGGGATGGCGGCGATCTACCGGGTGCGGTAGGCGTCCCGGACTCGGCCCGCGCTCTCGCGACGGCTCATGCGAGCAAGCGCCGCCAGCAGAACAACCGCCGCCGGGGCGACGCCGAGTGCGCCGATCCACCGCATGTCCCAGCCCCCCAATCTCCGCTCGTTCACCGGGCGTTCACCATGTGTACACCAAAGCATTACCCGGTGCAACGCCTACCCATGCCGAACGGCCGTCATGACCCGTCGAGGACCGCCACCGAGACAACGGGGCGGGCCGGCGGGTGGCCGCCGAGGGAGCCGGAGAACGGTTGGCTGGAGAAGTCGAAGATGCCGCCGTCTTCGGCGACCATGAGATAGCCGTCTCCGAACCGGACCATTCCGGTGACCGGCTTGTTCAGGTGGCTGCTGCCCATGGAGCCTTTGAAGGGAGCGTCGAAGGCGAAGATTCCACCGTCAGAGGCCACGAGCCAGTAGCCGGCGCCGTCGTTGTCGGGGACGAGGGATTGGACGGGGGCGTTGAGGTGCCGGCCGCCCATGGATCCGTAGAAGTGGGCGTCCCCGAAGGCGAAGATTCCACCGTCGGAGCCGACCATGTAGTAACCCTTCCCGCTCGGTGTGGGGATGGAATCGAGCACCGGGCCATTGAGGGGCGTGGCGGCCATGTCGCCGAGGAAGGGTGCGTCTCCGACGGGCACGGCCCGGCCCCGGTTGGTGAAGATCCAGTAGCCGGCGCCGCTGGGGGTAGCCGACAGGCTGGTGGCCTTTTCGCCGGGGACGAGAAGGTGGGGGTCCAGGTCGGAGAGGTGGGCGGCGTCACCCACGGCGGTGACCTTCCCGCGGTCGTCCACCAGCCATGCGCCCTTGCCGCTCGGGGTGGGTTCCACGTCCACCTCGTCGGATCCGGCCGAGGGAACGGCGCCGGCGAGCGGGGCCGCATCCCCGAAGGGGAACAGCGTCCCGTCGGCAGAGAGCATCCAGTAGCCCGAGCGGGCCGGGCCGGCGGGGGTCGATGCCGGCGAGGTGGCGGTGGTGGGAGCAGGCGCAGTGGTCGGGTTCGTCGTCGGGTTCGAGGGGCCGGCGGCGGGTGTGCACGTGTCGGTCCCGGAGTCGAGGATCGAGCCATCGGTGGCCTCGAAGGCCCAGTCGTAGGCGCCGGCGTGGAGACTCAGTTGGAGAACTCCGAAGACGTTGTCGTGGCGGGCTTCGCTGTGGGGGTCGACGTGGGCGGGGTCGAAGCTGTCGGGGTGCCCGCCCCCGGTGCCGACGATGAACTCACGCATGCCGTTGGGATCGACGTTGCCGGCGGAGCTCTGGTGCCCGAAGCGCTCGTAGAGGTGGACGTGACCGTTCACGACGACGTCGGCGCCGTGGGCCTGGAGGGTGTCCCAGAGCGTCGACATGCTGACGTCTGACGAAGGTCCGGTGGCGGTTGATCCCTTCTCCATCGAGAAGAAGCGGGGGTGGTGCCAGTAGGCGAGGGTGCATTGCGCCGGGTGGGCGTCCAGGTCGGACTGCAGCCATTGGGCCTGGGCCGAACCGGGGGTGCACCCGGCGCCGGGCACGCCGCAGGTGCTGTTCAGGGAGACGATGTGCCAGCTTCCGAGGTCGTAGCTGTAGAACCCCTTGGTCGGGTCACCGGCGGCCGCTCCGAAATAGTCGAAGTAGCCCGGTGCGCTCTGGCGCTTCGGGCCGACGGCGTAGTCGTGGTTCCCGGGGGCGGGATGGGTCCGGTCCTTGAACTGGCCCCAGGACGGCCCGTAACACTGGTTGTAGGTGGCGAGATCGCCCGTGGGGTAGGCGCCGTCGCCCAGCATCGCCACCGTGGCCGCCGGCACCTTGTTGATCATCGCGGCGGTGGCCTCGTCGTACGGCTGGTTGCAATCGCCGATGTCCCCCGCCGCGATGAGGACGGGGTCGCTCGCCGGGCCGGCGGCCCGAACCGGCCGAAACCCGCTCGGAGCCAGGACGAGCGTCCCGGCCAGGAGCAGCGCCACCACCAACAAGGTTCTGACCCTCGCCATGACGAACCTCGTTTGGGGGGCATTCAGCGCCAAGCCGTCCGAACGGACAGTCGACATTGGATTTTCGACAGAGAGTTTCGCTTGTCCTCCCTGAGCGGTCATCTGTTGTTCAGCTGCACGTCACCTTTGGGCCCGCAAGCTGTCCGTCAGTTGTCCTCAACGTAAACAGGAGGCTCCGGTGCGTTTCCGCCTCATCCCTCGCGACGAGTCATTCTTCCCGCTCTTCGACGAGGCGGCCACCAACCTGGCGGAATGCGCCGGACTGCTGCGAGACGTGATCGTCGGGCTCGGCGACAGCCGCGCCGGCCACGCCCGCATCAACGAGTGCGAACGCCGCGGCGACGAACTGACCCAGACGATCCTGCGTCGCCTCGACCAGAGCTTCGTCGCGCCGTTCGACCGGGAGGACATCCACGCCCTCACCGAGCAGATCGACGACGTCGTCGACGACATCCACGCCGTCTCCGAACTGATGGTGCTCCATGACGTCGACGAGCCCCTTCCGGAAGTCCGGGAACTGGCCGACGTCCTCGTAAAGGCCGCCGATGCCGTCACGGGCCTCATCGGCAAGCTGTCCCGGCTGCGGGGCATCGAGGCCGATCTGCAAGCCGTCGACCGCTTCGAGAGCGAGGGCGACCACATCTACCGGCGGTGCGTCGCCCACCTGTTCTCCGGCGACTTCAACGCCTTCGACGTGCTGCGCTGGAAGGGCATCGTGGAAGCGATCGAATCCGCCATCAACGGGATCGAAAAGGTCTCGGACGTCGTCGCCGCGATTGTCATCAAGCACGCCTAGGTAGACCTCGTGGAAACCGCTGCTCTTTGGTTCGTGGTGGCCGTCGCGCTCGCCTTCGACTTCACCAACGGCTTCCACGACGCCGCCAACTCCATCGCCACGGTGGTCAGCACCCGGGTGCTCCCACCCCGCTACGCCGTCCTGTGGGCGGCCTTTTTCAATTTCGTCGCCTTTTTGATCTTCAAGACCCACGTGGCCAACACCATCGCCAAAGACGTCGTCCTTCAGAACGTCCTCTCGATCGGCGTGGTCTTCGCCGGGCTCCTCGGCGCGATCGTCTGGAACCTCGTCACCTACTACCTCGCCATCCCGAGCTCGTCGTCGCACGCGCTGGTCGGGGGTATGGCCGGCGCAGCCGTGGTCAAGGCCGGTGGGCACGTCCTCGTCCTGGACGGGATGCGCAAGATCGGCGTGTTCATCGTCCTGGCGCCACTCATCGGCCTCGCACTCGCCTTCATCATCATGACGGCGATTCTCTGGGCCGGGCACCGCTACCGGAACGTCGAGCGCCTGAACCGCGTCTTCCGACGACTCCAGCTGGTCTCCGCCGGCGCCTACAGCCTGGGCCACGGCGGCAACGACGCCCAGAAGACGATGGGCATCATCCTCGCCCTGCTCATCGCGGCCAAGAAGGTCTCGCCCACCGCCGGAGTTCCCCTGTGGGTCGTGCTCTGCGCCCACAGCGCCATCGCCCTCGGCACCCTCTCGGGCGGCATGCGAATCGTCCACACCATGGGATCGAAGATCACCCGCCTCCAACCGGTCGGGGGCGTTTCCGCCGAATCGTCCGCCGCCATCGCCCTGTTTTTCGTGTCGTCCAAAGGGATCCCGGTCTCCACCACCCACACCATCACCGGCGCCATCGTCGGCGTCGGATCAACCCGTCGCCTCTCGGCCGTCCGGTGGGGCGTGGCCGGACGGGTGGTCTGGGCCTGGGTCCTCACCATTCCCGGAGCGGCCATCGTCGGCGCCGCCGTCTTCGCTACCCTCCGATTCTTCTGATCGCTAGGGATCAGAGTGACGTCCACGAGCGACGTCACTCGACCAGGCCGGCGGCCTTGGTCAGCTCAGCTTCGTCGAGGATCTCCACCTGGCCGTAGTGCACCCTCACCAGGCCCTGCCCTTCAAAACGTTTGAGAACCCGGTTGACGCTGCTGCGGTTACCGCCGACCAGTTCGGCGAGGTGGCCCTGGCTGAGGTGCACGACGCCGTGATCGGCCCGGCGGACAAGGAGGAAGGCGACCTGGGCTTCGAGGTCGCCGGCGAGAAGTTCGACCACACGGTTCCAGAACCCCGCCACACGGCTCGAGACAGAATGCAGCCAATGCCAGGCGAGACTGGGTCGCTCTTTGAGGAGACGGTGGAGACTGAGCGAGTCGATCGAGAGGATGAGGCTGTCTTCCAGGGCAACGGCGTCCCAGGGCACCTGCATCCGCAGGAAGAGAGAGATGTCGCCGACCACGTCGCCGGATTGGAGGATCTGGAGAACGGCCTTCCGACCCTTGAGCGTGCGGGTGAGTTGGATCGCGCCGCTCCGGACGATGTGGACGCGAGCCGGTGCCTGTCCGATCCGGAAGACGATCGCCCCGGCTGAGTAGTGGTCCTCCCGGAGCAGCGCGGCGAGTTCGGCGATGTCGTCGGACTCGAAGGGGGCGAGTTCACCGGGGCCCAGCCAAGCGGCGATCCACTCCGCGTGTTTCCTGGCCACGTCCACCGCCAGAAAACCTAGCATGGCCAGTATCGATACCAGTATCTAGAGATACCACATCTAGAGATAACTGGGCACTTCAATACTCGACCTGATGACGGGCGCCCAACCATCTCGAATTGGCGCCCGTCACCGGCGGAGTGGCGAGCCTTGGAGGAAGCTCCGTATTGGTAGCCGCATCCGAGCCGCGGAGCGCATCGGACGAACGCTCTGTCCCTCGGTCGACCAACCGGGTGGGAACCTATCTCATGCGGCCCCACCTGCGGGGGAAAGTGTTGCCTAGCGCACAATTGGGGGGCCATGGTCCCCAATTGTGTTGCCTAGAAGTCGGTAAAAGGCCAGATTGTCCTGGTGGTCGGGTATAGACCACATCGGGCTTCGGCTCGCACGTAAAGCGTCAAACAAAAGGAGAGCTGGTTCCCCGAACCAGCCCATAGCTGGCTGGTCATCTTCTATCGATATAGAGGCGACTGGCCGAACGAATCATTGCGGAGGGAGCCTGAAATGTCAGCTCTAGATGCCAATATTGGACGTCGCCAGGTCTTGAAGGGATTCCTGATCGCCGGGCCCACGCTGGCGATCGCCGGCCGCTTGGGGTTTGCCGACGGCGCAGGTGCGTTCCCGACGAAGACCGACGAAGTCCCGGACGAGCAGGACTTCACCGATATCTTCATCGCCGCCGAGACGCCGACGCTCTACGACCTCAAGATCGAGATCAAGCCCGACAACCGCGTGTACGCCGAGGGCCCCCGGCAGGACATCGGCCAGGGCTTCCTGACCACCTTCGCCATGCAGGTGGCCGACCACCTCGATGTCCCGATGGCGAACATGGACGTCATCTGTTCGCCCGCCGAGCAGAAGCGCGGTGCGGCGCAGATCACCGGTGGTTCCCACAACACCCGGGCGCTGTGGGATCCGATCCGGATCATCTGCGCCCAGATGCGGGGCCAGCTGATGGCCGCCGGTGCCCAGAAGCTGGGCGTCCCGGTGTCGGCGCTGCGGACGGAGGACGCCCACGTCATCGCCCGTGACGGCCGCAAGGTCTCGTACGGCGAGCTCACCGCTCTGGCGGCCAGCCTCCCGATGGCCCGGGCCGCTCTGCCGAAGACGGCCAAGGACTTCAAGCTCATCGGGAAGCCCCAGGTCAAGGAGAGCGCCCACAAGATCGTGCAGGGCAAGCAGCAGTACGTCACCGACATGTTCCCGTCGAAGGAGTTCTTCCCGACGGTGGTGGCGATGGCCAAGACCCACGGCGCCTCCGTGGTGTCGATCGACGACTCGGCGGCCAAGGCGATGAAGGGCGTGATCGCCGTCACGCACGTCCCCGGCATGGCCGACTACCTCATCCCCGAATGTGTGGCGGTCACCGCCGAGACGTTCGGCATCGCCAAGAAGGCCAAGAACGCGCTCAAGATCACCTGGACCGCCGGCCCGATGGACCAGCTGTCGGACGCCCAGATCGACGACACCCTCAACGGGATCATCGACAAGGTCACCTCGCCCGGTGAGGGCCTCGACGCCACGTTCCGCTGGCCCTACGTGCCCCACGCCCCCATGGAGGAGAACGCCGGCTGCGGTAGGTTCGTCGACGGCAAGTACGAGGGCTGGGGCGGCGCCCAGGTGCCGAACACCCTCCAGCGGCAGATCGCCGAGACGCTGGGCATCAAGGTCGAGGACGTCACCTACCACGTGATCCCGGCCGGTGGGGCGTTCGGCCGCCACCTGTTCCACGACCAGGACGTCCTCGTCGCCCAGGTCGCCCAGCGGGTCGGGAAGCCGATCAAGATGCAGTGGATGCGGGAGGAAGGCATCAAGCACGGCCGGTGCCGTCCGGTGTCCATCCACCACGTCAAGGCCACGGTCGCCAACAACGACGTGGTGAGCTACGAGCACCGCATGGCCTGCCCGGAGATGGACCTCCGTCACGGCCTCGGCGACGTCGCCACCGGCTACGTCACTGAGTACAACAACGAAGGTGCGTGCCAGTACTTCTTCACCCACACCCAGAAGCTGTTCTACAAGACGGGCCCGACGGCCATCACGCTCAAGCAACGCCTGCTGGCCAAGCCGACCGCCGCCTGGCGGGTCGTCTACTCCGGCCAGGTCCACACGATCGACGAGATCGTCATGGACGAGTTGGCCCGCATGGCCGGCAAGGACGAGTTCCAGTACCGGATGGAGATGCTGGACAGCGACCGTCACCGTGCGGTGCTCGACAAGTGCGCCCATGAAGCCCAGTGGGGCAGGAAGCTCCCGGCCGGCGTCGCCCAGGGCATCGGCATGCACGACGAGTACAAGTCCATCGTCGCCTACATCATGGAGGTCGACACACGGGGCAAGGAGCCGCGCATGACGCGGTGCACCATCGCCGTCGACAACGGTTTCTGCGTCAACCCGAAGGGCACCGAGTCGAGCCTGCTCGGTCAGGCGATGGACGGATTCTCGGTGGTGTACCGGGCCGGTCTCCACGTCGACAACGGAGCCACCCGGGAGTCCAACTTCCACGACTACAAGTGGTCACGGATGTTCGACTCGGCGCCCGAGATGAGCGTCCACATCCTGCCGTCCTCCAACGTCATCCCCGGTGGTGTCGGCGAGCTCGGTGTCCCGGCTGCCTCCGGTGCCGCGGCCAACGCCTGGGCTCGAGCCACAGGTAAGCAAGTACGGAACTTCCCGATCAACGAGTACGGAGCCTGATTGCGATGCCGGTGATCACATTCAACCTCAATGGCAACCCGGTCTCGGTCGACGCCGACAACGACGAGGAACTGCTGTGGGTCCTGCGTGACCGCCTCGACGTTCACGGGCTGAAGTA
>JAUZEY010000280.1 GCA_030838785.1 Actinomycetota bacterium
AGGTCGAGCGAGAGGTCGAAGATCCGCTCGGCGTTGCGCTCCGCCTTCCGCCGGCGCGCCACCCCACTGGCCACGAGGGACGCGATGAGAGCGGCGGCGACGGGCCAGGTCACCGCCAACCAGGGGATCAACGACTGGAGGCCCGACGCAGGTTCGATCCCCACCGCGATGCGCCAGGTCCGGGCCAGCGCCGCGACGCTCACCTCGGCCGCCGGCGCCGAGTCGAGCACGCCTTCGAGGCGCCGGCCGTTGAGACTGATCGCCAGGCGCTGGGGGTCGAGCCCCAGTCCGACGGTGAGCAACCCGCGGGGCAGGAACGCCGCCATGACGCCCGGGCCATCCGATCCATCACCGAACCGGGCCGCCTGGAGGAGGTAGACACCGGGTCGGTCGCCGAGCGAGCCGACGTCGCTGGCCGTGACGGCTGCCGCCGACGGGCCGGCCCCGACCGCGGCGGCGAGTGCGGGCCAGTCGGACACGTCCGTCCCGGGCCTCAGCTCGGGCAGGATCCGGCTGGTGAAGGTGGCGACCAGGTAGGACGGGCGCGACGGTGCGGCCTCGATGTCGCCCGAGCTCGTCGACCGGGTGATGGGCCGGCCATGGTCGTGCTCGTATGCCGCTCGCTCAGAGCCGGCGACGGTCTGCACCCACATGGTGTCGACGAGGCCGATGGTCGCCGCCGTGCCGTTCGCCAGCTGGGCGAAGCGCGGCTGGTCCGGGCGGGACTCGTCGGCCAGAGCGCTCCCCAGGGCGACGACGGCCGCCCCGGCCCGCCCGAGGACACCCCCGGTCCGACCGGCCGTCACCTGCGCGCTGCGCTCGGCGGCCGACCGGCGGTCCCCGTGGATGGTGTGGCTGGTGATGAGGTAGCCGGAGACGCTCAGCAGCGCCACGACGGCCACCAGTGCCGGCCGGCGCCACCGGGCGGAGCGCCGCCGACCTGCTCCACTCATCACGGTCTCCCACGTCCTCCCCGGGCTGGAGTCACCTGATGAGACCCGAAACCGCCCTTCGCCGCCAGCACCACTTCGTTCTCGGGCGAGACGAAATCGAGCTAGTGCGGGGCGGCGATGAGGCTCAGGTTGACGACGAAGACGAGGGCGCCGGCGACGATCCCGATGCCGTGCCAGAACTCGTGGTAGCCGAACCAGCCCGGATGCAGAACGGGCCGCTGCCGGGCGAACAGGACGGCTCCGCCGGTGTAGAGGAGGCCGGCGGTGGCGACGAGGGCCAGCCGGCTGGGGTGATGGGCCAGGGCCGGGAGGGCGGTCACGCCGGCCCAGCCGAGGATCTGGTAGAGGGCGACGCCGAACTGGGGCAGGCGAGGCCGCGCCGGGGCCGAGAGGCCGACGCCGACCAGGGCGCCGAACCAGACGAGCCCGATGAGGGGCCAACGCCACCAGCCGCTCATGGCCAGGAGGCACACGGGCGTGAACGAGCCGGCGATGAGCACGTAGATCATGGAATGGTCGGCCCGCCGGAGGAGCGCCCGGGTCCGCTCCGTCCGGGCGACCACGTGGTAGAGGGAGCTGGTGAGGTAGCACAGGACGGAACTGACGCCGTAGATCCAGGCGGCCGCGGTCGCCTGCACCGAGGTGGCGGAGCGCACCAGCCAGGCCAGGGCGGCGATCGCCAGCGCGGTGGCGACCGCATGGAGCCGGCCCCGCAGCCGGGGGCGGACCTGATCTGAAGAGCGCCGTGCCTCTGCCTGCACGTGGGAACTCCCGCGCCCGCTCGGAAGGAACCGATCGCCGCGGCCGGGGTCTGGGGCTGCGCCGACCTGGGACGGTAGACCCCTGGGCGCCCGGAGGGCCACCCCCGGGCAGTAGATCTGCGCAGTCAGCGTGGACGGAGGTGGTGCATCGGTTCTGAAGCGCCCGTTCTGTGGCCGATGGTGCCCTCAGCCGGAGGGGCCGTGGGGCCGATACCGCGAGCGGTGACGGAATCGGGTGCCCCGTGGGCTCGCTGGGCCGCGGTGGCGGCCGGAATCGTGCTGGGCGCGGCCCTGCACGTGGTGGCCGGCCTCGGTCCGATCCCGTCGGCCGGCATCCCGGCGACGGCGGTGATGGCCTTCGGGCTCGTGCTCAACCGGCGGCCCCGTCCGGCTCAGGCCCCACCGGGCTGGGTCGACCCCTGCCTGATGGTCACGGCCGGCGTCGGAGTGCTGGCCGTCACCGGTGCCGGCATCGGGACGGGCGTTCCCTCCGCCGGCCTCGGTGCCTACCCGCTGCTGATCATCGGGCTTCTGCGGCTGCAGAGTGCCCGGCTGCCGGAGCGGGAAGCCGACGTGCTCGTCGAAGCCGGTCTGGTGGCCACGAGCTTCGCCCTGCTGGTGTGGGTGTTGGCCACCCCGGCCCGCCTCCGGCTCGGGATCCCCCTCGGAGCGGCGGAGGCGACGGTGGCGCTGGCGGCGCTCGACCTGCTCCTGCTCACCCTGGCCGTCCACCTGCTCCTCCTGCCCGGCGAACGGATCTTCGTCTACCGCGGCAGCGCCCTCGGGCTCGCCTTCCTCTTCGGCGCCCACCTGGCGTCGGCCGTGGCCCTGTTCAACGGCCAGCAGGCCGACAGCGGGGTGGTATCGGTGCTGGTGGCGGGGGCGTTCATACTGCTGGCGGTCACGGTGCTCGACCCGAGCCTGCGGCGGGTCTTCGAGCCCCTGGTCGGGGAACCGGCCCGCTTCAGCGCCGCCCACCTCGTCGTCATCGAGATGGGGATGCTGGCCCCGCCGGCGGTGATCGCCCTCCACGCCCTGGGGCGGACGCCCATCCCGGCCGCCCCCGCCATCGGGGCCGCCGTCGCCTCCGTCGTGCTCGCCGCCTACATGGGCAGCCTGCTGCTCCAGCGGGGTGTCATCGAGCGGAGGGCCGAGCACGACGGTCTGACCGGCCTGCCCAACCGGCTGCTCTTCGGCGACCGGCTCGCCCGGGCCCTCGCCCACGCCCGCCGCAACGAACTGCCGGTGGCGGTCATGGTCGTCGACCTCGACCGCTTCAAAGAGGTCAACGACAGCCTCGGGCATGCCGCCGGCGACCAGCTCCTCCGGGAGGTGGCGCAGCGGATGCGGGCCTGCCTCCGCGACGAGGACACCGTCGCCCGGCTCGGCGGCGACGAGTTCGCCCTCCTCCTGCCCCACGTGTCGGGGATCGAGGGTGCGGTGCGGGTCGCCCGGCGCCTGCTGGCCGCCCTCGCCGCACCGGTGGAGCTGGGCGGGCAGCCGGTGGTGGTGAGCCCGAGCATCGGCATCAGCCTCTTCCCTGACGACGGCGACACGGCCGACGCCATCGTCGAGGGCGCCGACGCGGCGATGTACCGGGCCAAGGAGCAGGGCCGCAACACCTTCGAGATCTTCAGTCCGGAGCTCCGCACCGAGGCCGGCGAGCGCCTGGCCCTCGAAGCGGCGCTGCGCCGGGGCCTGGTCGCGGGCGAGTTCGTCCTCCACTACCAACCGAAGGTCGACCTGCGGACGGGCCGTATCACCGGCGCCGAGGCGCTGGTGCGTTGGAACCACCCCGAGAAGGGCCTGCTCTTCCCCGACGCCTTCGTGCCCATGGCGGAGCAGACGGGGTTGGTGGTGGCGCTGGGGGAGTTCGTGATCGCCGCCGCCTGCGAGCAGATCGCCGCCTGGCGCGCCGCCGGGCTTCCCGAGCTCACGGTCGCCGTCAACGTGTCGGCCTGCCAGCTCCGGCAGGGCCTCGTCGAGTACGTCACCCGGGCCCTGCGCTTCGCCGACCTCGACGGCGGCGTCCTCGAGCTCGAGCTCACGGAGAGCGCGGCGCTGGAGAGCCTCGAGCTGACCATCGCCCAGATCGAGGAGCTGCGGGCCCTGGGCGTGACGTGCTCCATCGACGACTTCGGAACCGGCTACTGCGGGCTCAGCTACCTCAACCGGCTGCCCATCGACGCCCTCAAGATCGACCGGTCCTTCATCACCGAGCTGTCCGGCGGCTCCGCCACGATCGTCACCGCCGTCATCGCCCTCGGCCACAGCCTCGGCCTCAAGGTGATCGCCGAGGGCGTCGAGACCGCCGACCAGCTGGCCTACCTGGCGGAACGGGGCTGCGACGAGATGCAGGGCTATCTGTTCAGCCGGCCCGTCCCCGCCGACGACTTCGCCGCCCTCGTCGTCGCCCGCAGCTTCGACGGCGCCACGGACCTCCTCTTCGGCCCCGGCCGGAGGGGCTCGCCCGCCGCCTGACCTGTCCGACCCGGTCGGCCCCGAGAAACTTGACTGATTCCAGAAATGGTGTTTGACTAGTCGGTCGATGGCGGAGTTGCGCTGGGCCAACGAGATGCTCCAACAGGCGGGTTTGCGGATCACCGCCCCTCGCGTGACCGTGCTCCGGGTCCTGGCCGAGCGGCCCCACGCCGCGGCCGACACGATCATCGGCGCCGTCCGGTCCGACATCGGTGCCGTGTCGACGCAAGCCGTCTACAACGTGCTGCAGGTGTGTACCGACGCCGGGATCGTCCGCCGGATCCAGCCTGCCGGGAGCCCGGCCCGCTACGAGCTGCGGGTCCGGGACAACCATCACCACCTGGTGTGCCGCAGCTGCGGGACGGTCGGCGACGTCGACTGTGCCGCAGGTGAGGCGCCCTGTCTCGAACCATCCGAACGTCTCGGCTTCGACGTGGATGAAGCCGAAGTCGTGTTCTGGGGTATATGTCCTGACTGTGCACCCCCCGTGCGAGAAGAGGAGACGGTATGACCCAGGAGAACAACGGCCGGCCACCGACGACGACCGACGCCGGCATTCCCGTCGCGAGCCAGGAGCACTCGCTCACCGTCGGGCCCGACGGTCCGGTCCTGCTCCAGGACTTCTACCTGATCGAGCAGATGGCGAACTTCAACCGGGAACGGATCCCGGAGCGCCAGCCCCACGCCAAGGGCGGCGGCGCCTTCGGCAAGTTCACCGTCACCCACGACGTCAGCCGGTACACCAAGGCCGCGGTGTTCCAGCCCGGCACCGAGACCGAGATGATCGCCCGGTTCTCGACCGTGGCCGGCGAGCGTGGCTCCCCCGACACGTGGCGTGACCCCCGCGGCTTCGCGCTGAGGTTCTACACGAGCGAGGGCAACCTCGACATGGTCGGCAACAACGTCCCGATCTTCTTCATCCGCGACCCCATCAAGTTCCAGAACTTCATCCGCTCCCAGAAGCGCCTGGCGGCCAACAACCTGCGCGACGCCGACATGCAGTGGGACTTCTGGACCCTGTCGCCGGAGTCGGCCCACATGCTCACGTGGCTGATGGGTGACCGCGGCATCCCCCGGAGCTGGCGCCACATGAACGGGTACTCGTCGCACACCTACATGTGGGTCAACGCCGCCGACGAGCGGTTCTGGGTCAAGTACCACTTCAAGACCGACCAGGGCATCGAATTCCTCGCCCAGGCCGACGCCGACCGGATCGCCGGCGAGGACGGGGACTACCACCAGCGCGACCTGTACCACGCCATCAAGGCGGGGGACTTCCCGAGCTGGACGCTCAAGATGCAGATCATGCCGTTCGAGGACGCCAAGACCTACCGGTTCAACCCCTTCGACCTCACCAAGGTGTGGCCGCACAGCGACTACCCGCTGATCGAGGTCGGGAAGATGACGCTCGACCGCAACGTCACCGACTACCACACCGAGATCGAGCAGGCGGCTTTCCAGCCCAACAACGTCGTGCCCGGCACCGGCCTCTCGCCCGACAAGATGCTGCTGGCCCGGGGCTTCTCCTACGCCGACGCCCACCGCGCCCGGCTGGGGGTCAACTACCACCAGATCCCGGTCAACCGGCCGAAGGTCCCCGTCCGCAGCTACTCGAAGGACGGGGCGATGCGGGTCGACAACGTGACCGACCCGGTGTACTACCCGAACTCGGTCGAGACCGCGCCCGCCGCCGACGAAACCAGGTATCGGGAGACGGCGGTGTGGGCCGCCGACGGCGAGATGGTGCGGGCGGCCTACTCGCTCCACGCCGAGGACGACGACTACGGCCAGGCCAACACCATGGTCACCAAGGTGTTGAACGACGAGCAGCGGGCCCGCCTGGTGGACAACGTCTCCGGAGCGATGAGCGGTATCGACAGCAAGGAGATCCTCCAGCGGGCCTTCGAGTACTGGCGCAACATTGACAAGTCGATCGGCGACAAGATCGAAGCCGCCACGAACGAGAAGAAGGCCGCCGGAGTGTCCGAGAAGGGCGGGGGAAAGAACGACTGACGCTCGCGCCGCCACCGGCGTCGAGCAGCGGCAGCAACGGGAGGGCAGGGGCGAGCATTCGCCCCTGCCCTCCTCGGTCTCTTAGAGTGGGTGAACGGCCGCATTGACCGCCGTGTTAGCGTTGGTCCTGTTCACGGGAATGATTCTGTGACGCTGCTCCGGACCTTGGTGGCGCATCCAGATCGTCGGATGCCCAAGAAGCCGAGCATGAGCGTCGGCCCGTTTCTCCTCTTCGAGAGGTCTTCTTCCATGTTGCGTTCCCCCCGGCGGCACTCTGCCGTCCTCGTCTC